>JBKJLN010000035.1:0-6248 GCA_046596935.1 Acidimicrobiales bacterium | reverse complement strand
GTTCGGGTCAACGGCCTCGCCGCCCTCTCGCTCCGGGATCTGGCCGGCCGCGTCGGCATGCAAGCGCCGTCGCTCTACTCGTACTTCGCCTCCAAGAACGACATCTTCGATGCCATGTACGCCGAGGGCTCGCGGGAGTACGTGCGCCAGGAACAGGCGCTCGACTGGACCGGCGATCCGCTCACCGACCTCAAGACGGTCAGCCGGTTCTTCGTGGCCTTCTGCACCGACGATCCGGTCCGGTACCAGTTGCTCTTCCAACGGCCCATTCCAGGGTTCGAGCCTTCGCCCGAGTCGTATGCCATCTCCGTCGACAGCCTCGCGGCGACCCAGCAGCGCTTCGCCTCCATCGGCCTCGACGACGAGCGGGCCGTCGACCTGTTCACGGCCCTTGGCACGGGCCTCACCGATCAACAGATCTCGAACGACCCCGGAGGCGACCGCTGGACCCGACTCGTCGATGAGGCCGTCGAGATGTTCTTCCACCATCTGCAGTCCAAGCAGGCAGCACCCACCACCAAGAAAGGCGGCAAGAGATGATGACCACCACGGTCGCGACCGACATCCCACCGATCACTCGAGGCGAGGCCGGCGTCCTCGCCGCCACCGAGAATCAGCGGCTGCTCGAGCTGTTGCGGTCGCTCGAACCGGCCGACTGGCGCAAGCCAACCGATTGCCCCGCATGGGACGTGCGGGCGATGGCCGGCCATCTTCTCGGCGCGGTCGAGGGGTTCAGCGGCCTTCGTCCTCTCGTGCGTCTCATGCGGGCCGCCGGGAAGGCCGCCGGCGACGGTCCCTTCGTCGACGGCATGACGGCGGTGCAGGTGCAGGAGCGAGCCTCACTCACCACCGAACAGGTGCTCGATCGTTTTGCCGCCGCCGCACCCGGCCAAGCCGCTTGGAGGACGCGCCGCTCGCCGATGCGATTGGCGCCGATGAAGGAAGAGATCGGCGGAAAGAAGGAGACGTGGCGGATGGGCTATCTGCTCGACATCATCCTCACCCGCGACGCCTGGATGCACCGCGTCGACATCGCTCGGGCGACCGGGCACGAACTCGTGCTGACGGCGGAGCACGACGGGCGGATCGTGGCCGACGTCGTCGCCGAGTGGGCCCGACGCCACAGCCAGCCGTTCTCCCTTCACCTCGAGGGGCCTGCCGGCGGCACGTTCACCTCGGGCCCCGGTGCGGGCGCCGACGACCCGATCACGCTCGACGCCGTCGAGTTCTGCCGCACCCTTTCCGGTCGCGCCATCGGGGCCGGCCTGCTGACCCAGGAGGTTCCGTTCTGATGGAGACGCGAGTGACCGAGGTGGCCGACGGTATCCACCAGCTGAGCACCTACATCCCCGAGGCGAACTTCGGCTTCAACCAGTACCTCATCGCCGGCGACGAGCCGCTCCTGTTCCACACGGGAATGCGGGGTGTCTTCCCGCTCGTGTCCGAAGCAGCGGCGCGGGTGCTTCCGTTGGACTCGCTGCGCTGGATCACCTTCGGCCACCTCGAGGCCGACGAGTGCGGTGCCATGAACGAGTGGCTCGGCGTTGCGCCCGCCGCCACCGTCGCCCAGAGCCAGACCGGCTGCATGGTCTCGATCGGAGACCTCGCCGACCGCAGCCCGCGCGCCCTGGCCGACGGCGAGGTGATCGACATCGGGGGCCACCGCCTCCGTTGGATCGACACGCCCCACGTGCCTCACGGCTGGGAGGCCGGGGTGCTCTTCGACGAGACCACCGGCACGCTGCTCTGCGGCGACCTCTTCACCCGCTACGGCGACTACTCGGCCACCACCGCCGACGACATCGTGGCGCCGGCCATCGAGAGCGACCAGAGCGACGACTACGGCTCGTGGGCCCTCTCGCCCAACACCGGACCGACCCTGCGCAAGCTGGCCGCGCTTCCGATCGAGACGCTGGCGCCGATGCACGGCTCGGCCTTCACCGGCGACGGCCCCGAGGCCCTGCGGGCGCTGGCCGGCGTCGTCGAAGAGCGGATCAGCCGGCGGTGACCTGGTTGGCGAAGGCGACGGCGCGGGCCTCGATGTCAGCGCGGTCGTAGTCGAGGGTGGCCACGTGGAAGGACCGGTCGAGGAACACGCGCTCGACGGGCCCGGAGACGTGCTCGGCGAGGTAGTCGCTGTTCGTCGGGGGCACGACGTGATCGTTGCGGCTGGTGATGAGCAGCGTGGGGCAGGCGATATCGCCCAGCAGCGGTGACAGCTCGGACTGGGCCTCGATCAAGCTGAGGAGCGGGGCCACCGGCATGCCGTCGTAGGCGAGCTCGCGCTGGTCGGGATCGGCGACGTCGTTGCCGATGGCGGGCATGACGGCGGTGCCCTGCTCGAGGGTCAACCGGAGGATGTCGACCAAGGCATCGCCGGCGGGCTCGACGGCCGGATTGATGGCGACCAGGCCGGCGATCTCCGGGTGACGGGCGGCAAGCCAGGTGGCCAGCGTTCCGCCCATCGAGAGCCCCGCCACGACCACGCGCTCGCAGCGGCTCTCGAGCTCACAGAAGGCCATCTCGGCCGCACCCGACCAGTCGTCCCAGCTGGTCTCGAGCATGTCGTCGATGGAGGTGCCGTGGCCCGGCAACAGCGGGAGCTCGACGCTGAACCCGGCGGCGGCGAAGGCCTCGGCCAGCCCCCGCATCGACTGTGGGTTCCCGGTGAACCCGTGGACCACCAACACGCCATTGGGCCCGCCTGCAGCCGAGAACGGCTCGGCACCTGCCAACACCGGACTCGGGCTCATTCGTGCGTCTCCAGCAGGCCGATGCGGACGGGGCTCATGTGTAGGGGTCCTCGTTCTCGAGAGGCTCGGCCCACCAGTCGGGCGTCGCCGGTTCCCAGTCGGGATCCTCGTAGATGCAGTTGACGGGGCAAACCGGCGGCAGGCACTTCCCGCACCCGGAGCAGAGCTCGGGGATGATGATGACGTCGATGCCGTGGTTGAAGATGGCGCCGAATTGCGGTGGGCAGTGCCGGATGCAGGTGTCGCAATTGATGCACTCCGACATCTCGATTCGAAGGGGGACGTTCTTCCACTTCGGGTTGCGCTCCCGGTCGGAAAGGCGTTCGACGCGAGAGGCGCCGCTCATGCCCCGGGAGCCTCGGTCATGGCAAGCGATGGTAGCCGAGGCGGTCCCCTTGACCCCAGGGTCAAGACGTGATCCCATTTCCACCATTGAGGGGGGTTCTGTACACGTGGCTGGAGAAGACACCGACCGTCGCCTGACGCGACAAGGGCAGGAACGGAAGCAGCAATTGCTCGACCACGCCGGCGAACTCTTCGCCGAGCGGGGGTACTCCGAGACGCGCGTGATCGACATCGTTCGGGCCGCCGGCGTGGCCAAGGGGCTCTTCTACTGGTACTTCGAGAACAAGGAAGCCGTCTTCACCGAACTCGTCGAGGGCACCCGACATCGCATGCGCACCCAGCAGCGGGGCGCCATCGACCCGGGCGCCAACCCCCTGCTGCGGCTCCGCCAGGGCACCGAGTCGTCCATCCGGTTCATGGGCGAGCACCGCCGCCTCTATTCGATCATCGACCTCGAGTCACTTGGCCCGGCGTTGACGAAGGTGTTGCGGAGCGAAGGCGACATCCACGCCCATGACACGGCCCGCCACATTCGCGCCGGCATCGAACAGGGACTCATCCGTGATGAGGACCCGATGATGCTGGCCTGGGGTGTCGTCGGGACGGTCTCGTCGTTCAGCCATCTCCACCGCACGGGGCGGATCGAACAGACCCTCGACGAGCTGGCCACGTTCGCCGGCAGGTTCGTGGTGCGCTCGCTGGCGGCGTCCGACGAGATCGCCTCCGAGACCGAAGCCGGCATCCTTCCTGACCTCGTGCCGCTGTAGCACCGCGTACTAGCGTCCTGCGTGCAAATACCGACAAAGCGAACATCAAGGAGACCCCGTTGCCGAAGTACCCGTTCCTGAGCCCGGAGTGGATGGAAGAGGCCAAGAAGATCCGCGAGGAGTACCGCGGCAAGAGCACCAACACGCCGGCCCCGATGAAGATGAACCAGATCATCACCGACGTCCCCTTCGGCGACGGCACCCTCAACACCCACATCGACACCACCTCCGGCGAGATGGAGATGGACGAGGGTCACATCGAAAACGCCGAGGTCAAGCTGACCGTCCCCTACAGCGTCGCCAAGGCGATCTTCGTCGACAACAACCCCCAGGCCGGCATGCAGGCCTTCATGTCGGGGCAGATCAAGGTCGAGGGCGACATGACCAAGCTCATGTCGATGCAGGGCGCGGCGCCCGACGCCACCCAGCAGGAGATGGCTTCCAAGATCTCCGAGATCACCGAATAATGTTCGAGATCTGCCCCTGAGCCAGCAGCTCAGGTCGAGATCAACGCTTCACGCGGGGCGCCCTCCGGGGCGTCCCGCTGCGCGCTCCGGAGGAAGAAGGCGCACACGACGCCAGCCGAACAGACGGCGGCGCCCAGGAGATACGAAGCCCGGAACGAACCCACGAGACCATCGGTGGCCTCGCGGCTCGCCTGGATGGTGCTCATCAGCTGGATGCCGGCAACCAGGCCCACCTGGGTGACGAGCTGTTGGGCGGCACTGGCCACCCCCAGCTGGGCCTCGTCGACGGAGTTGGCGACGCTCGAGCTGATCGAGGGTTGGGCGATACCGAGACCGATCCCCGAGAGGGCGAGCGCCCCGATGATGAACATGTCGGCCGAGTCGGGCGAGATCGATGCGAACGCCAGCATCGAGGCCACGACGACGATCGTGCCCGTCACCGCCGACGCTCGCTCCCCCACCTTCACGGCGAGGTACCCGGCGATGGGGGCCATGATCGAGAACGACAGCGGCCGGGCCAGCACGAAGAACCCGATCTTGCTCTCGCCGTAACCGAACATCCGGGCCAACAGCGTCGGAGCCAGGATGAAGCCACCCATGTAGGCGAAGTTCGAGAACATCTGCGCGCCGATGGGCAGGGAGAAGTTCCTCCGCCGCACGATGTCGAGGGGAAGGAGCGGCTCGCTCGCCCTGCGCTCGACGGCCACGAAGGCCGCCAGCGTCAGGGGCCCGAGGATGAACCCGGCCACCACCACCGGGCTCGACCAACCCCACTCGGGTCCGCGATTCAGGGCGAACAACAAGGACGTCACGCCAAGGGCCAGCGTCCCGGCGCCGGCCCAGTCGAGGCGCTGGCGTTCCCCCGTCGGGGTCTCGCGCAGGATCGCAAAAGCCAGCGCCAACGCCAGCAGGGTGAGGGGCACCTGGGCGACGAAGATCCAGCGCCATCCGACGAGCTCGATGAGCGGACCCCCGATGGCCACGCCGATGACCGGTCCTCCGGCCCCGACGAGCGACCACCAGCCCATGGCCTTCACCCGATCGTCACGGCTGAATTCGCTGAAGATCAGCGCCATGGACGAGGCCCCGGTCGCGGCACCTTCGACGGCGCTCAGGGTGCGGATGACGATGAGGGCAGGGGCGCTCCAGGCCAGCGACGAGAGGGCGGCGAAGATGCTGGCGCCGGCCAGGCCGAGGAGGTACATCCGCCGGTGCCCCTTGAGGTCGCCCACCTTGCCCAGGACGGGGGCCACGATCCCGAAGGCCAGCAGCGGCCCGGTGATGACCCACGTCAGCGTGTTGGTGGACGTGCCGAAATCGCGGGCGATACGGGGCAGGGCCACGGCGAAGATCGTGAAGGTGACGTTCACGCTGAAGAGGCCGGCGAGCACCGTCCAGAGCACCCACCACCGGAACCGGTCGCTGTCCTGGGCCCGCCTCGTGAGCCGCGTTCGGAGGCGGATCGGCCAGGGCGCGGTCGGGGCGTCGGGGTTGGCGAGCATGACGGGTCGAGGGTAGGCGCGCCGCCGGCGCAACCCGATCGGACCCGAGGCGGCTCGGCGCGTCACAGGGCCCGACGGAGCGGCGGCACCGGCAGTGGCTGGGGAACACTGCCTCGCACAACGCCGCCCCGTCGGACCCTGCGAAGTATCTCGGACGCTACGACCTCCGCGACCCCGCGCCCAGGGTCATTCGATGAAATAGCTACAGCTGACTAGTTCCCGCGATGTGGCAACGTTGCCCCCCAGGTGAACCGACGGACGTTTCTGGGTGGGATGGGGGCGTGCGTCATGTGCGCGCTCGGGGGCGGCGTGGTCGTACGGGAGGTCGAGCGGTCGAGGGAGCAGCGCCCCGGCTTCCAGACCCGCACGGAGGCCAGCCGCGCCCGGGCCCAGCCCGACGGTCTCTTTCGGGTG
>JBKJLN010000499.1:0-2776 GCA_046596935.1 Acidimicrobiales bacterium | reverse complement strand
CCGCTCGACGGTTCTTGTCGCCCGCGGCCGCACAGAACGTGCACGCCGAACCCCGACCGGGCGCGAGCAGGAAGGTGAAAGAGATCGGCGCGTCGCGGATGGTCGAGGCGATGATGTCGGCGTGAGCCATCCGAGGACCTATGACGACGGGGATCCCTTCTTGGCGGACCTCAGGGGGCTGGCCCTTGCTCTTCCGGAGACTGCGGAGGTCGAAGCGTGGGGCCGACCGACCTTCCGGGCCGGAAAGAAGTTGTTCGCAATGTTCGTCCACCAGGAACCGCATGGACATGCCGTCGTGTTCAAGCCCGAGTCCGGTGAGAAGCCCGCGTTGATGGAAGACGAGCGGTTCTACGATCCGCCGTACACGGGCCCGGCGGGGTGGGTTGGTCTCGACTTCACCGCCGCCGCCGTCGACTGGGCTGAGGTCGGTGAGCTGCTCGAGGGTTCGTATCGTCAGGTCGCACTGAAGCGAATGCTGGTTCAGCTCGACGATCGGTGAGTTGTTCGAAGCGCGCGCAGCGTGCCGTCTTCTCGAGTCAGAGGTCGCAGCACGACACACGACGGAGCGGGCTTGCGCCCGCTCCGTCACGTCGTCCTTCGGATCGGCTACTGCCCGATCAGATGGGCTTCACCGCGCTGGCCTGCATCCCCTTCTGGCCCTTGGTGGCCTCGAACTCCACGCGCTGGCCCTCAGCAAGCTCGCGGTAGCCCTGGACTTGGATCTCGCTCTGATGAACGAACAAATCCTCGCCACCATCCTCCGGCGTGATGAAGCCGAAGCCCTTGGTTGCGTTGAACCACTTGACGGTTCCCGTTGCCATGTCTATTTCCTATCTCCACGCACAAATCTTGCGGGGAGACTTTGGGAAACCCGGCATGAAGCACTCAATTCCTGCGTGACGTTTGGGGGAGTGCACTTGCAGCGTAGCTGCCCTCGGCCTCCGGATTGTCGTGATGCGCCCGTGGAGGGGGAGCCGAGGGGCACCTCGGCGCTCACACCCGTCGTCACTTTGAGGCAGCGGCGTGTCGCACCATCGTCCAGGAGTGGCCATGCTTCTCGACCAGGACGAAGCCAGCCGACTCGTAGAGGCCACGAGCCGGGTTGTTCTCGGCGACGCTGAGACTCAGGGCGCGGTATCCCTGGGCAACGCTGGCCTTGATGAGGTCGACGAGCATCCGTCGGCCGATCCCCTCGTGGCGACGGGAGGCGATGACCGCAATCGACAGTTCGGGCACATCCTCAGCGAGAAAGCCGTAGCCACAATTCGCCTCGGTGTACGTCCGATACCAAGCTGCGCCCACCGGTCCGTCTTGATCGGCCACCAGTCCGTAGTCGCCACGCCTCGGCCAGCCGTTGAGGTACATCGCGTACCGTGGGTCGGTCATCACCTCGTCGGCGGTCGGTGTTGCCTTGTCGGGCCGCCAGACAGCAGCCTCGCCAAGCATCGCTGCGAGAAACGTGAAGTCGTCGACCGTCGCCGGACGACACCGCACCTGCTTCACCTGGCCTCACCTTCGTTGCGTGCCAACCTCGGGCAAAGAGAGGTACGGACGGCAGCGTCCCGACAATCGTATTCAGACGTAGCCGAGTTCTTCCGGGTCGCCCCGCATCAAGCGACAGTCAGTGCGCGTTGCGGTTTGGCGACCTTCAGGTGGCCGGCCGCTGCGAGCTCCCGCTGATTCCCCGGGTGATGGCCTGGCGGATCCACCAGGTGGCGTAGGTCGAGAACTTGAAGCCCTTCCGCCAGTCGAACTTCTCGACGGCGTGCGTCAGGCCGAGGTTGCCCTCCTGGATGAGGTCCAGCAGCGGCACGCCGGAGGTCTGGTACTTCTTTGCGATCGAGACCACGAGGCCGAGGTTCGACTTGACGAATGTGCGCTCGGCGTCCTCGCCGGCGTGCACGAGCGCGCGCAGCTCGAGCTTCCTTGCAGCCGTGATTTCTTTGCCGCCGTTGTCCAGAGCCTCCCGCGCTTCCCTTCCGGCCTCGACGGCCTGGGCGAGGCGTGACTCGTCGCCTTTGGTGAGCAGCGGGTAGTGGCTGACGTCCGTGAGGTACCGCTGGACGAGGTCCGTCTCGTGAGATGAAGTGGAAGTCGACTCGAGCCCCTTCGGAACGGATTCCTCGGAGCCCGGCAGCAGCTGAAGGACCGTCTGACGCAGGGAGCCGAGGTCAGCGCCGAGCTGCACGAGGACCTGCGCAGCCACGCCTTCGCCCTCTCGGATCAGGCCGAGGAGCAGGTGTTCGGTGCCGATGGAGTTGTGGTCGAGCTGGAGTGCCTCGCGCAGAGACAGTTCCAGGACGTACTTCGCTCGGGGCGTGAAGGGCGGAGCGGAGCTCGCCGCACTCTCAGCCCGAACAATCGACTCCTCCACCTTTTCCCGGACCGCCTCGAGGGAGATCCCGTGTGATTCGAGTGTCTTGGCAGCTACCCCCTCACCCTCGTGGATCAGCCCGAGGAGGATGTGCTCGGTGCCGAGGCAGTTGTGATGCAGGAGTCGGGATTCCTCCTGCGCGAGGACCAGGACTCGTCGTGCTCGGTCGGTGAAACGGTCGAACAAGTGCCGCCTCCTTTCGACATGAATATTCGCCGGTCAAGACCGTCCCACCTGCAATCGACACGATCGTCAGGGGCCGGCCGTCCCCGATGTCGAGCGGCCGACAATGCGTATCACCGCTCTGTTCGCCGCCTGCCGAACTCTTGCGACCGGGTCCGCCTCAAGCACAGCGACATCGTCAAAGAGCTCCTCTACGGCGTAGCGGGAGATGACCTTGCA
>JBKJLN010000372.1:0-8792 GCA_046596935.1 Acidimicrobiales bacterium | reverse complement strand
TGGAACGCCGAGACGGTCGTGACCTACGACGAAGTCGTCCGCACCATCAACGCCGCCTACCCGATCGAGCCCCTGGCCGCCCGGGGAAGCCAGCCGGCCGAGCGCTTCCGCTACGTGGATGGCGGCGGCGAGATCGGCGTCATCGCCTCGGTCACCCGCTCGTTCTGCGGGGATTGCGACCGGGTGCGCCTCACGGCCGAGGGCGAGTTCCGCAACTGCCTCTTCGCCGTGAACGAGACCGATCTCCGGGCCCTGCTCCGCAATGGCGCCGGCGACGACGAGGTGGTCGAGGCCATCCGGGCCGACGTCGGCACCAAGTGGGCCGGGCACTCGATCGGGCAGGTCACGTTCATCAAGCCGCCGCGATCGATGTCCCAGATCGGCGGCTGAACCCTCGCTCCGCCGTTCTGACACCTGAAAGCGGCGCCAGGGCGCCGCCGGGTGGTGTCAAAACGTAGACTTCGCCGGCATATGACTGACCGGGGCTTCACCCACCTGGATCCGTTGGGCCGAGCACGGATGGTGGATGTCACCCCGAAGGACCCGACGCACCGGAGGGCGATCGCCAGGTGCAAGGTCTTCATGCTTCCGGAGACGACGGCGAAGGTGGCGAGCAACGCCGTCACCAAGGGCGACGTGCTCACGGTGGCGCGGGTTGCCGGCATCCAGGCGGCCAAACGCACGCCCGACCTCATCCCGCTGTGTCATCAGCTGAGCATCAGCTCGGTCTACGTCAACTTCCACCTCGACGACGACTTCATCGAGATCGAGAGCCAGGTCGAGACCGTCGACCGCACCGGTGTCGAGATGGAGGCGATGATCGCCTGCTCGGTGGCGGCGCTCACGATCTACGACATGTGCAAGTCGACGGACCGGTCGATGACCATCAGCGAGGTAGCGCTGTGGGAGAAGACGGGGGGTCGCTCGGGGGTGTGGCGTCGCGAACCCGACACCAACGGATCGGGAACCTCCGCCTTCTAGGACCTCCGCCGGCGGATGGTCTATGCTTGCAATAGCTAGCAAGAAATGGCGGCGGGCAACTTCGCGTACTAGGAAGGTGCCCGGTTCGCCGGTGGAGAAGTTCCTCCACCATCCACCCTCGCTCTCGAGGGTGCCGGTACGGTCCCCCAGCACAGAAGGTAGGTCGAGGGAGTTTGGGCGTCGTGGTGCTGATCGTGCTCGCGGCAGTTTGGGCAGCATTTCTGTTACCCCCGATCCTCCGGGCCCGGTCCGAGCATCGACCGTCCGGGTCGATCAGTGACTTCCGCCGCCAGTTGCACGTCCTCTCACGCACCTCGCCCGCCGGTGGACCGCTCGCCCTGCAGCCGCTCCCCGGCCGGGTCGTGCCCATTCGCCAAAGCGTCCAGGTCTCGCCGGCGCCGCTGCGCCTCGGTCGCAAACGGGCCACGATCAAGCGCCGCCGCGACATCTTCGTCGGGTTGCTCGTGGCCATGGTCGGCTCCCTCGTCCTGGGCGTGCTGCCGCCGCTGCGGGCCCTCTGGGCCATCCACGTGGTCGCCGATGTGCTCTTCGCCGGATACGTCGCCTCCCTCGTCTACCTCCGCAACCTGGCGGCCGAGCGGGAGTTGACGCTGCGGTTCCTACCGGCGCACGCGTCGCCCGAACCGGCACTGCTGTTGCGCCGATCCGCCAACTAAGCGCTTCGCGGGCTCGGGCTATCCTGAGCGTTCCTTCGGGGGTGTGGCTCAGTTGGTAGAGCGCGACGTTCGCAATGTCGAGGCCGTGGGTTCGATTCCCATCACCTCCACCCGAAACAGCTGACTGGTCCCTCCGTCGACCCGCGAGTGGTACCGTGATGCTGTGAGTGGGACATACCCTATCGTTGTGGGAAATCGTGGCCGGATCGTGATTCCGGCCGACGTCCGGGAACGTGCGGGTCTTCCTGAAGGCACGCCCCTGGTGTTGCTCGAGACGCCCGCCGGCCTGGTGCTGCTCACTCGTGATCAGCTGCGCGATCGGGTTCGAGCCGATCTCGCCGGCGTCGACCTGGTGGGCGAGCTCCTCGACGAGCGCCGCAGGAACGCCGCCGCGGAGGATGCTGCTTGACGGTGCTCGACGCCTCCGCCCTTCTGGCCTTCCTCGGAGTGGAGGCCGGGGCCGACACGGTTGCGACGCTGCTGGCGGACGGGGGAACCTGTGGGGCTGCCAATTGGTCGGAGGTGGCGCAGAAGGTGCTCGCCGCCGGCAAGAACTGGGACCTGGCCCGGGCGTTGCTGCTCAGTTACGACCTCGAAGTCGCTCCGGTGCTCGCCGTCGATGCCGAGTGGGCGGCTCGCCGGTGGCGGCGGGGTGAAGGTCTCTCGCTCGCCGACCGCCTCTGTCTGGCCTTGGCCGAGCGCAACGACGCCGACGCCTGGACCGCTGACACGTCCTGGCAGGATCTCGACCGAGCCCGCCAGATCCGCTGAGGGCGCCGGCCCAGGGTGACGGCGCAGCCCCCAAGGGCGCCGGCGTAGGGAGCGCCAGCGAGCAGCCGGCAGGGGAGCGGAGCCAGCGTCACCGGCGCAGCGAGCCCAAACAACAACGCGCGGGAACCCCCGCAGCGCCCGGTGACCAAGACGGGCGATACGGGGGTACCGCTGGAGCATTCGAAGAGAGTGCGTCCGCTTGTTCAATCGGGCGTCGGCCCGCCCGGTTGAGGATCCGGGGCACTTTTCCTGGCGTCGGCCCGCACTGGACGACAATGGGCCGGTGAGCGCCCGCATCCTGGTGATCGAGGACGACGAGCGGATCCGTTCGGCGATGCGCCTCGCCCTGGAGGACGATGGCTACGCCGTTCTCGAGGCTGGCAGCGGGGAGGAGGCGCTCGACGCCTTTTCGGCCGAGGTCGACGTTGTATTGATCGACGTGATGTTGCCGGGCATCGACGGGTTCGACGTCTGCCGCTCGATCCGACGTTCGAGCGACGTGCCCATCGTCATGGTGACGGCGCGGACCGACACGGCCGACGTGGTGAACGGTCTGGAAGCCGGGGCCGACGACTACGTCACCAAGCCGTTCGTCGCCAAGGAGTTGTCGGCTCGCATTCGGGCGCTGTTGCGGAGGGTGCGGACGGGCGAACCGGGTATGTCGACGTTGACGTTCGACGGTCTCGAGATCCCTCCTGAGGCGGGCGTGGTGCAGCGCGACGGCGAGGTCATCCACCTCACGAAGACGGAGTTCCGGCTCCTGTGCGAGTTGGCGTCGAATCCGAACAAGGTGCTGAGTCGCGAGCAGCTCCTCGATCGCGTGTGGGGCTACGGCTACTTCGGCGATGGACGGCTGGTCGACGTGCACGTCCGTCGTCTGCGGGCCAAGATCGAGCCCGATCCGGCCGAGCCGCGCTTCGTCGTCACCGTGCGGGGTCTCGGCTACAAACTCCAGCCGTGATCGCCCGCTGACATGACCGGACGGCGCAGGTCCCCGCAGCTCGGGCTCCGGGCCCGCGTGACGGTGGCCTTCGCGTTGGGAGCATTGGCGCTCTCGACGATGTTGTCGGTGCTGACCTACGTGATCGTCCGCAACAACCTCGTGCAACAACGCGAGGAGAGCGCCGTGAGTCAGGCGTTCGTCAATGCCCGCCTGGCGCGGGATGGGCTGCGGGCGCCGGCGACTGGTGGGATCGGTCAGATCTTGACCGCCCTCGAGAGCCCCGATCGCGGCGGCGTCGTGATCCATCTCGACGACCGGTGGTTCGCCAATTCCCTGATCATCGGTCGCGATGTGATCCCGGCCGCCCTTCGGCGTTCGGTGGCGGGGGGTCGCGCGGCGCGGCAGCGTTTCGAGTCCGGCGGCGAGGCGTGGCTGGCCGTCGGCGTTCCGATTCCGCGTGGCGGGGCCGAGTTCTTCGAAGCCTTCTCCCTGGCCGAGGTCGACCGCACGCTCGAGGTGCTCGGCTACTCGCTGGGTGCGGCTGCGCTGCTGACGACGATGGGCGGCGCCGCGGTCGGACGGTGGGCCAGCGCTCGGGTGTTGCGGCCTTTGGCGAGCGTGTCGGACGCGGCTGCCGCCATTACCGAGGGCTCGCTCGACACCCGCCTCGTGGCCCCACAGGACCGTGACCTGGCTCCTCTGACCCACTCGTTCAACTCCATGGTCGACGCTCTGTCCGAGCGAATCGAGCGTGATGCGCGATTTGCCTCCGACGTGAGCCACGAGCTGCGATCGCCGCTCACGACGTTGTCGACCTCGCTCGACGTATTGCGGGGCCGCCGAGAGGAACTCGGCCCCGTGGCCCAGTCTGCCCTCGATCTACTCGACGCCGACGTCGACCGATTCCGCCGGCTGGTCGAGGATCTGTTGGAGATCTCGAAGTTCGACGCGGGCGTGGCCGAGCTGCAGCTCGAAGAGGTACGGGTCGGCGAGCTGGTCCGCCATGCGCTGGAGCGAACCGCCGGTGGTGTGCCGTTGCAGGTCGACGACGACGCTCGGGAAGCGACCGTGTTGGGCGACAAGCGGCGGCTCGAGCGGGTGGTCGCCAATCTGGTCGAGAACGCCGCTGCATACGGCGGCGGCGCTGTCGGGGTGGCGGTCACGTGCGCGGAGGGTTCCGTGCGTATCGCCGTCGAGGACGAGGGCCCGGGAGTTCCGATGGCCGAGCGGCGGATGGTGTTCGAGCGGTTCTTCCGGGGCTCGGCGGGCGGCCGCCGGGGCGTCGGCGGTGGTTCGGGTCTCGGCCTTGCGCTGGTGGCCGAGCACGTGGGCCTGCACGGCGGGCGGGTGTGGGTGGAGGACGGTTCCGGAGGCCGGGGGGCGCGATTCGTCGTCGAACTGCCGGCGGCCGCATGACCAACCGCTCGGCGCGGACGACCGCGACGCTCGTGTTTGCGCTCCTCGCCGCTCTCGGTGGGTGCGGCGTGCAGCGGGAGGAGGGACCCCGGGTGCTCCCGGCGGCCAACGTGCCCTATGGCCTGCTCGAAGAAGTGCCGAGCACGACCACATCGGTCCGCCGCCCGACTCCCTCGGTAGCGAAGTCGTCGGTCTTCGTGTTCTTCGTGCGGGGCGGGCGGATGTACCCGGTGGTGCGCGAGGTCAATGCGCCGGTGACGGTGGGGAAGTCGCTCACTGCGTTGGTGTTCGGGACGCTCGAGGACGAGTCGGCTCAAGGCATCCGCTCGGCCATCAATCCGGCGGCGGGGGTGCAGGCGCGGTCGATCGATCCCGCCTCGGTGCTGGTCGACCTCAGCCCGGAGTTCGTGCAGGGACCGACGTCGGAACAGGTGCTCGGATTGGCCCAGATCGTCTACACGGCCACCGAGGTCACCGGCATCACCGGGGTGCGGTTCACCCTGAACGGCGCGTCCATCGAGGTGCCGACGCCGTCCGGATCGCTGATCTCCGGCGCCGTCGGCCGGGACGCCTTCGCCGATTTCGCGCCCGTGCCGCCTGGCATCGATCTGCCCTCATGACCGAACCTGGAGGAGCCACTCGTCACGGTTGGCCCTGGCCCCTGCAGGGGTAGGGGCGGAGGCATGGACGTCTGGCCTGGCCGTCCCTACCCGTTGGGGGCGACTCCCGACGCGGAAGGGACCAACTTCTCGCTGTTCTCGGAGCATGGAGAAGCGGTTGATGTCTGCCTCTTCGCCGACGACGGCACCGAGACGGTGCTCCGTCTTCCGGAGGTCACGGCCCATCGCTTCCACGGGTACGTGCCCGGCGTGCGCCCCGGCCAACGGTACGGCTTCCGAGTGCACGGGCGGTTCGACCCGGGGGCCGGACACCGGTTCAATCCTTCCAAGCTCCTGATCGATCCCTATGCCAAGGCGATCGACGGCGACGTGCGCTGGGACGAGGCTGTCTACGGCTACCACTTCGACGGCGAGGAGAAGGACCTGGCGGCCAACGAGCTCGACAGCGGCCCGTTCGTGCCGAAGTCGGTCGTCGTCGCTGACGGTGAGTTCGACTGGGGGGGCGACGAGCGGCCACGAACGCCGCTGCACGAGTCGATGATCTACGAGGTTCATGTCAAGGGCTTCACCATGCTGCACCCCACCATCCCGGAGGAGCTTCGAGGCACCTATGCCGGCATGGCCCGCCCCGAGGCCATCGAGCACCTCCATCTCCTCGGCGTCACCGCCATCGAGCTCCTGCCGGTGCACCAGTTCGTCGACGATCACACCCTTCAGGACAAGGGCCTCCACAACTACTGGGGCTACAACTCCATCGGCTTCTTCGCCCCCCACGCCGCCTACAGCGCGTCCGGGACCGACGGCCAGCAGGTGCACGAGTTCAAGACCATGGTGAAGGCGATGCACGAGGCCGGGATCGAGGTCATCCTCGACGTGGTCTACAACCACACCGCCGAGGGCAATCACCTCGGGCCGACCCTCTCGTTCAAGGGCATCGACAACGTCTCGTACTACCGCTTGGTCGATGGCGACGAGCGGCACTACATGGACTACACCGGGACGGGCAACAGCCTGAACATGCGCCACCCCAACGCCCTCCAGCTGCTCATGGACTCGTTGCGTTACTGGGTGACGGAGATGCACGTCGACGGGTTCCGTTTCGACCTCGCTTCAACGCTGGCACGTGGGCTCCACGAGGTCGACCGGCTCTCGTCGTTCTTCGACGTCATCCAGCAGGATCCGATCGTCAGCGGCGTCAAGTTGATCGCCGAGCCGTGGGACGTCGGAGAGGGCGGCTATCAGGTCGGGAACTTCCCGCCGCTGTGGCAGGAGTGGAACGGCAAATACAGAGACACGATCCGCGATTACTGGCGGGGCGAGGAGGCGGGGGTGTCGGAGTTTGCCTACCGCCTGACCGGCAGCTCCGACCTCTATGGCGACGATCGGCGTCCCGGCGCGTCGATCAACTTCATCACGGCCCACGACGGGTTCACCCTCAATGACCTGGTGTCGTTCAACGAGAAGCACAACGGGGCCAACGGCGAGGACAACAACGACGGCGACTCCCACAACCGCTCCTGGAACTGCGGCGACGAGGGTCCGACCGACGATCCCGAGGTCTGCGCGCTGCGGGCCCGTCAACAGCGCAACTTCCTGGCGACACTGTTCCTCTCCCAGGGTGTGCCGATGTTGGTGGGCGGCGACGAGATGGGTCGCAGCCAAGGTGGCAACAACAACGCCTACTGCCAGGACAACGAGATCTCGTGGATCGACTGGAGCCAGCGCGACGAACAGCTGCTGCTCCTCGGGTTCACGCGCCGGCTGATGGACTTCCGGCGGAGCCACCCCGTGCTGCGACGGCGCCGGTGGTTCCAGGGCCGATCGATCCGTGGACACGAGCTCAAGGACATCGCCTGGTTCACGCCCGACGGCGCCGAAATGACCGACGCCGACTGGGATGCCGGGTACGCCAAGGTGCTCGGTGTCTTTCTCAACGGTGACGAGATCCCCAACCACGACCCCCGTGGCCGACGCATCGTCGACGACTCACTGCTGTTGCTGTTCTCCGCTCACCACGAGCCCATCGACTTCACCATCCCCAGCGGTCCGTACGGCGATCTATGGGATCTGGCCTTCGACACGGCCGAGCCGCAAGCGGCCGACGCTTCCCGTTCGTACAAGGCGGGTGATGACGTGCCCCTCGAAGCACGGTCGGTCGTCGTGCTGCGCCGCCCCTCCGCGTCCTCGCGCTAATCCGTGGCCGACATCCGCGCCACGTATCGGGTGCAGCTGCACGCCGGCTTCACCTTCGACGACGCTGCGTCCTTGGCGCCCTACCTCGCCGACCTCGGCGTCAGTCATCTCTACTGCTCGCCCTACCTCCAAGCGGCGCCGGGGAGCACTCATGGCTATGACGTCGTCGACCACCACTCCCTGAATCGGGAGTTGGGTGGTGCCGAGGCCCACGCCCGCATGACCGAGGAACTTCGGGCGCACGGGCTGAGCCAGGTGCTCGACATCGTGCCCAACCACATGGCGGTAGCCGGTAGCGACAACGCCTGGTGGTGGGACGTGCTCGAGAACGGGCCGGCGAGCCGCTACGCGTCGTACTTCGACATCGACTGGGACCCTCCGGAACGCAAGCTCATCGCCCAGGTCCTGGTGCCCGTGCTGGGCGACCACTACGGACGAGTCTTGGAGAACGGCGAGTTTCTTCTCCGTCGGGGGGGTGGGTCGTTCACCGTTCGGTATCACGAGCACGAGTTGCCCGTCTCTCCTCGCACGATCGACGACCTGGTCGAACGGGCGGCCGAGCGGGTTGGCAGCGACGAGCTGGCCAGCCTGTCCACGGCGTTCGGCCGCCTTCCTCACGCCCTTGCCACCGACTGGGATTCGGTGCTCGAGCGTCACCGCGACAAGGAGGTGCTCCGTCAACGGCTCGCCGAACTCTGCGCCGGCGACGACGCCATGGCGGTCGCGCTCGACGAGGAGATCAAGGCGGTCAACGAAGACGTCGAGTCGATGCACCGCCTGCTCGAGCGCCAAAACTATCGGCTGGCCTACTGGCGGACCGCCGGGCGGGAGCTCGACTACCGGCGGTTCTTCGACATCACCACCCTGGTCGCGCTTCGGGCCGAACTTCCCCACGTGTTCGCCGACACCCACGAGCTCGTGCTCGGTCTCGTCGCCGACGGGGCGGTCGATGGTCTAAGGATCGATCACGTCGACGGGCTTCGCGACCCGCTCGGGTATCTCGAACAATTGCGGGGCGCCGTCGGCCCCGAGGTCTCGATCCTCGTGGAGAAGATCCTCGGCCCCGACGAGCGGGTGCGTGAGTCCTGGCCGATCGAGGGAACGTCGGGGTACGACTTCCTCGCACAGGTCAACGCGCTCCTCCATGACCCCGCCGGCGAGACACCGCTGACCGAGCTCTACAGACGCTTC
>JBKJLN010000342.1:0-2562 GCA_046596935.1 Acidimicrobiales bacterium | reverse complement strand
CTCGTGGCCGGCGCCCGAGATCTGGAAGAACACCCGACTCTGCTTCTGAAGGCTGATCTCGCGGTCGTCAAGGGCGCGGGAGATACACGCCATGCGCAGGTCATCGATGAGTTCCTGCACCGGAAAGCCCCGGTACGTTTCGGCCGTCGCCGGCGCGGTCACCGGAACCGCCGGATGAACTGCACGCCGCTGAGCGCCTCGATGCGCCCCTCGGCCAGCCGGTCGGCGGCGGCGGCCGTGGAGATACCTTCCGAAGCTGCGGTTTCGAGGACCGCCGTCGTCGTGTCGAAGATGCGCCGGACGTTGGCGTAGGCCCGCTCGCGGTGATAGCCCCGCAGCTCCTCGGCGATGTTGATGACGCCGCCGGCGTTGACGACGTAGTCGGGCGCGTACAGCACGCCTGCCTCAGCTAACAGGTCGATGCAACTCTGGTCGGCCAGCTGGTTGTTGGCCGAGCCGACGACCGCGGCGCAGGCCAGTTCGGGGATGGTCACCGGCGAGAGGGCTTTCCCCATCGCACACGGCGCATAGATGTCGCACGCGATCTTGTGGGCGGCGTCGACGGGCGCGGGCTCGACGGAGAAGTCGCGCACCGCTCGATCGAGAGCCGACTCGTTGACGTCGGTGGCGGTCACCCGAGCTCGTTCCTCCACCAAATGGCGAGCAAGTGCGTAGCCGACCTTGCCGACCCCACTCACGACGACGTGCCGCCCGGCGAGATCCGTCGTGCCCCACAGACGGCGGGCCACCGCCTTCATGGCGTGAAGCACGCCATAGGCCGTTGCCGCCGAGGGATCACCCGAGCCGCCGAGTGACCGGCTGACGCCGGTGACCGAGGGGGTCTCTCGACGGATGGTGTCCATGTCGGATTGGGTCGTGCCCACGTCCTCAGCGGTGATGTAGCGGCCCCCGAGCGAGTCGACGAACCGGCCATAAGTGCGCAGCAGGGCTTCGCTCTTGTGCGTCGCAGGATCGCCCAGGATCACGGCTTTGCCGCCGCCGAGGTCGAGCCCGGCCGCCGCCGCCTTGTAGGTCATGCCCTTGGCCAACCGGAGCACGTCGTCGAGGGCTTCGTCCTCGCTGGAGTACGGGAAGAATCGAGTGCCCCCCAGCGAGGGCCCGAGCCGGGTGGAGTGGATGGCGATGATGGCCCGAAGGCCAGTCGGAGGGTCGTGGCAGAACACCACCTGTTCGTAGGTATCGCCGCCGACACGCTCGAAGACCTGCACTCGTCGCCGAGCGTACAGCGGTCGTGGGATCGCCGGCAGCAACCGGATTGCCATCCTCACGAGGAGCTGCGGAGGTTGACACCGATTACCAAACGGGCGGTGACCGGTACCACCTGCGCGGCATCGCTAGTCAAAGCAGGCCACCCAAAATGACCCGATGGTGCTATCGACCCAAAGGGTTTCCGTCCGTACGTTTAAGGGAGCAAACGGACACCCCGAAGGGACCCCTAATGGCCGAAACACCCACCAACGACGCACTCCTCACTCCGGCCGAGGTCGCCGCACTGTTTCGCGTGAATCCCAAGACGGTCACCCGTTGGGCCCGCGCCGGCAAGATCACCGCCATCCGGACGCTCGGCGGCCACCGCCGGTTCCGGGCCTCGGAGATCCGCCGCTGTCTCGAAGCCATGGAGCACGAGGGAGCCTGACCCGTATCGTCGGTTCGTTTCGCAAAAGCGTGCTCCGCTCACGTGCGGACTGCTCGCTGGCGCTCCCGACGTCCGCCTCTCGAGGCGATTGAGTGAAATCGCCGCCCTCTCCCCTCGGGGGAGGGCGGCGCTTCCTTTTGTGACCTGGGACGTCCCTGAAGAACACTGCTGGGGTGGCCGGCCCCAATGCTTCGTACTCCGTTCGTATCCGTGTCGAGCTCGACGACGCCCCCGGCATGCTGGGGCGGCTGGCAACAGCCATTGGTGACGCCGGCGGCAACATCGCCGGTCTCGACATCGTGGAGGTCCGCGGGCATCGCATGGTGCGCGACGTCACGGTGTTCGCCGTCGACGAGGAGCACGTTCGGCGCATCCACTCCATCCTCGACGGCCTCGAAGGTGTGGCCGTGCAGAGCGTGCGCGATCGGACGTTCCTCATGCACGAGGGCGGCAAGATCGAGGTCACGTCGAAGATTCCGCTGCACAGTCGAGACGATCTGTCGATGGCGTACACGCCTGGCGTGGCCCGTGTGTGCCGGGCGATCGCCGAGAACCCATCCGACGTCCACAAGTTCACCATCAAGAAGAACACCGTGGCCATCGTCACCGACGGGGCGGCCGTGCTCGGCCTGGGCGACATCGGCCCCTCCGCCGCTCTGCCGGTGATGGAGGGCAAGGCCCTGTTGTTCAAGGAGTTCGCGGGCGTCGATGCGTTCCCGATCTGTCTCGACATTCGCGACGCCGACGAGCTCGTGGAGACGGTGCTACGGCTGGCGCCGGTGTTCGGCGGGGTGAACCTCGAGGACATCGCCGCCCCCCGCTGTTTCGAGGTCGAGGAGCGGCTGCAGGCGGCGCTCGACATCCCGATCTTCCACGACGACCGCAGTGCCGTGCTGATCGTCGTG
>JBKJLN010000279.1:0-6902 GCA_046596935.1 Acidimicrobiales bacterium | reverse complement strand
CGACCCCGGTGCCGACGAAGATGCCGAGCAGCTCGTCGGCTTCCCGGCCAGCGCCCATGCGGTGCTCGGCAACAACGCCCGCATTCACGTCATTGTCGATTCCGACGCGTTCGACGCCGAGGGTCTCGGCCAGGGCCGGGCCGAGGGCGAACGGCTCGATCCAACCGGGCAGATTCGGCGCCGCCCGCACGACACCCTTCTCGATGTCGATGACGCCGGGAGCACCGACGCCGATGGTGTCGGACGGGCTACCGCTGAGATCGCCCACCACCTTGGCAATGGCGTCGACGACGCCCATCGGGCCACCCTGAACGGGCGTCTTGGCCTTGGATTCGCTGACGACCTCGGTGCCCTTGAGGCGGACGCCGTAGATCTTCGTCCCGCCGAGGTCGATGCCAATGGCGGCCACGTCGACTAGCGGGCTTCGGTGCCCTCGTCCTCGGGCACACCCAGATCCCACTCGAGATACAGGTTCTCGCGCTCGGCGTCGCGCACGACGCGCTCGCGGTTGCGGCGGAACTGGGGATCGTGCGGCGGCAGGAGGAGGAGGCGAGCCAGCACCCGCTGGCGGAACTCCTCGACCATGTTGCGGTCACCGAACTCGGCGTGAACGTCCCAGTGGGGCGCCACCGGACCGAGATACACGACCCGGACATGGCCGCGCGGCGGCTGGGGCGCTTCGGTGGCGGAGCTCATCTGCGACATGCGGCCTAGCCTACCGGCCGGGTCAGCCCTGGCCGGCGGGCCTCGTGCCGAGTGTGGCGGTCGTCGTGCGCCGCTCGTCACCACGCAGGTATTCGATCTCCACGGTGTCGCCCGGCTTCTTGGCCCGGATGGCCGACCCGACGTTCACGGCGCCCTGCACGTCCTTCCCGTCGATCTTGACGATGACGTCGAGGCGCTTCAGACCGGCGGCATCGGCGG
Source organism: Acidimicrobiales bacterium (assembly GCA_046596935.1). Lineage (GTDB taxonomy): Bacteria > Actinomycetota > Acidimicrobiia > Acidimicrobiales > CADCTF01 > DATLED01. The sequence goes on along the minus strand of JBKJLN010000279.1, from coordinate 5,978 downwards.
CAGAGCCGGGCACGACCTCGGCCACCACGGCCCCGGACGTCGCCGACGTCTCGATGTTGGCCTTGATCTCGGGGGTGAGGTCCTGGCTGCTGACGCCCAGGAAGGGGCGCTCGCTGGCGGCGACCCCGCCCTTGCGGAGAGCGTCGATGATGGGCTTGGCGGTGTCGATGGCGATGGCGAGGCCGATGCCCTCGGCCTCGCTCCCACCGCCGCGGATAACGGCGGTGTTGATGCCGATGACCTCGCCGCGGGCGTTGACCAACGGGCCGCCGGAGTTGCCGCGGTTGATGGCGGCGTCGGTCTGGATCAGGCCGTCGAGCCCGACCTCGCGCAGCGTCCGATCCTTGGCCGAGATGATCCCTTCGGTGACCGTCGGACCCCCGGGGAGGGCCAGCGCATTGCCGATGGCCACGACGTCGTCGCCGACCTTCGACCCTGATGAGCTCCCCAACTCGGCCTTGGGCAGGCCCGATGCTCCGCGGATCTTCACCAGGGCGAGGTCGGCATCGGAATCGGAGCCGAGCAGGTCGGCCGCCCGCGGCTTGCTCTCTCCGTTGAGGGTGACTTCGATGACCGACGCACCCTCGATGACGTGGTTGTTGGTGAGCACCTCACCGTCGGCCGTGAGGATGACGCCCGTTCCGGCGCCGCGACCCTGCGTTCCCTCGACCCCGATGGCGACGACCGCCGGCTGGATCTTGGAGAGGACCCCTTGGATGTCGAGGGGATCGCCGGCCAGTGAGGCGTTCGGCCCCGACGACGTGCGCTCGGCCGTCGATCCTCGACTCGATCCGACGCCCTGGGTGCCGGAGGCTCCCTCGTCTCGCCGCTGACGAATGTTGTCGACGGCGCCATATGCGCCTGCTCCGACGGTGGCGCCTACGAGGGCCGACACGACGGCCACGGCCAGCCAGAGCCTTCGGCCGCCGCCGGATCGATCGCTGTTCGCCTCGTCGGGGGAGGGAGCCGAGAGCGGAGGCGGAAGGGTTCCCCAGGTCGGTGGAACGACCGGAGCGGTTGCGGGCGGGGCCGGAGGCGGCGGGGCCGTCGCAGGCTCGTCGGCGGCTCGCTCCGTCTCCGGATGGGGGTCGAGCGACCAGAGCAGGGCTCGACCGGGGTCAGGAGCCTCCCAGCCGGTTCGGCCGGTTTGCGCCGTCGAGGTGTCGTCCTGGTCGTCCACGGGAATCATTCTGTACCCAGGCCCGGTGCAATCCACGAGCGGTGTCCGATCCGTACAAATTGAACACGCCGGAACCTTCCGACGCTTCGGAGCGTCAGAGGGAGAAGAGGTGAGGCAAATGGACACAGAGTGGATGGCCGAAGGCAACTGCCGGAACGAGCCCCCTTCGTTGTTCTTCCCGAGTGACGGTGTCGGCGTGGACATTGCCCGGACGATGTGCGCCACGTGTCCGGTGAAGAGCCCGTGCCTCGAGTACGCCCTCCGCAACCGGATCGATCACGGCGTATGGGGCGGGACCTCCGAACGTGAGCGCCGCCGCATTCTGCGTCAGCGTCGCATCGACGCTTCCGCCCGTCGCTGATCGCCGGCCGCCCGACGCGGCTCGTGCGGACCCACCCTCGGAGAGGGAAGGCCCGCACGGGCGCGCACAGCTGGACTGGTGGTGCGTGAAGCGGAGGATCAGGCCTCCTTCTTCAACTCCTTGTTGCGCTCTTCCTCGGCGGCGATCGGCTCTTTCGAGCCGGCCTCGAACTCGTTCTTGGCCTGGCCGAGCGAGCGGGCCAGTTTCGGCAACTTGGCGCCGCCGAACAGCACGAGGATCACGACGAGGATGATGAGAAGCTCAGGTGCTCCGAGACCGAACATGGCACTCCTAGAGAAGGGCCGACGCCAAGAGTTCGAGGTCGTCGGGGTCGGTTGTTGCAAACGGTAGCGCTCCCAGGCCGGCGATGATGACCGAGACTCCGAGGGTGCTCCAGTGCGCCACTTGGGCACGCACCTCTTCTACGGTGCCGACCAGCCGTCCGGCTTTCCATTCTTCGACAGAGATTGCCGAGATGACGCCCGGAGGGGTGACCTCCTGGAGCCGCCGGAAGCGCCGCTCCAGATCGGCCTGACTCTCGCCCACCAACGTGGTGAGCCCGAGCGAGCGGGTGATCTCTGCCGGATCGCGGCCGATCCGCTCGCACGCCCGCTCGAGGACGCCGAGCCGCTCGCGATACGCCTCGGGCGTCCACGCCCACACCGTGTTCCATCCGTCGGCGTGCGCAGCCACGACCTCGAGGAACCGGTCGCCCTTCCCTCCCGCCCATCGGGGGAGACCCCACTCCCCCAACAGGTCGAGCAGATCGGCCAGTTGGCGAAGACGGACGGCGGGCCGCTCGAAGGCGATGCCGGCGGCGGCGTACTCGGGCTCGAACCAACCGGCGCCGACGCCGGGGATGAGGCGCCCGCCGGCGATGTCCTGCAGCGTCTCGAGCTGGCGGACGGCCAGCTTCGGCGGCCGCAGTTGCGCACACAGCACCAGGATGCCGAGCTGGACGGATCTGGTCTGGCGGGCCAGCGCCGCCAGGGCGACAACCGGGTCGTACCCGAAGTGGTTTCCCGGAGGTCCGCCGTACTTCTCGATGCCGAGGAAGAGGTGGTCGGCCAACCAGAGCGAGGCAAACCCCGCCTGTTCGGCTGCTCGGGCAGTGGCGACGACGGTCGACCATTCCAGGCGGGCGCCCGGGGCGGCCGCATAGTCGAACTGCGGAAGGGCCAGCCCGATCTCCACCCCGGCGAGCCTACGAGCGGAGCGCCAGCGGTACCGTCGACGACGTGCTCGAGTGCGTCATCAACGTGAGTGAGGGTCGGCGCGTCGATGTCGTGGCCGAGATCGGCGCCGCCGGTGGCGACCATCTCCTCGACGTGCACATCGACGGTGACCACCACCGCAGCGTCTTCACCCTCGCCGGGCCCGAGGTCTTCGAGCGCGCATTCGCTCTCGTCGAAGCCGCCGTTCGCCGGCTCGACCTCCGCACCCATGACGGGGTGCATCCCCGCCTGGGGGTCGCCGACGTCGTGCCGTTCGTTCCGTTGACCGGATCCACTCTGGACGATGCCATCGCTGCGCGCGACCGGATGGCTGAGCGGGTGGCCGATCGCTTGGGCGTTCCCTGCCTCCGGTACGGGCCCGAGCGAACGTTGCCCGACGTCCGCCGCCATGGCGCCGGCGAGGTCCGTGGGCATCCGACGGCAGGTATCTGCTGTGTCGGAGCCCGTCCTGTGCTGGTGGCCTACAACCTGTGGCTGGCGCCGCCGGCGTCCGTGGCCGACGCCAAACGAATCGCCGCCTACATTCGCACGCCCGCCCTGCGAACCCTGGGGCTGGGGGTCGGAGGTTCCGCGCAGGTGTCGTGCAACCTCGTCGACCCGGAAAGGGTGGGGCCAGCCGAGGCTTTCGACGCCGTCGTCGCCCACGCCCCGATCGAACGGGCCGAACTCGTCGGACTCGTGCCCCGGTCGGTGCTCGAGCGCATCGCCCCCGAGCGGTGGGCCGAACTGGACCTTGCGAGCACAACAACGACCGAGGCCCGCCTGGAACAGGCGGGCCTCGATGGGGGAAGTTTCGGTACTGCGTGAGGTCAGGCCGTAGCCGCCCCGGGGCTGCTGCGGCGGGCCAACGCACGGGCACGGCGGATACGACGCCGCTCCCGTTCGCTCATGCCGCCCCAGATCCCGAACTTCTCGCCGCTGGCGAGTGCGTACTCGAGGCAGTCGTCGCGAACGACGCAGCCTCGGCACACTTCCTTCGCCTCTTTCGTCGACGCTCCCCGCTCAGGAAAGAACAGATCCGGGTCAACGCCGAGACAGTTGGCCTGCATCTGCCAACCTCGGTCTTCTTGCAGGAACTTGTGGAGTGACAACTCCATCGGTGGGCCTCCCCTCAGTCGGCTATAGCACCGATGTAATTACAACAGTGTGATCATCCACCCTGTCCGGCCTCGACGCAAGTAGAAGTTCGAAAATCCTCAGAACGGGCCAGACCGCTACCGTTCGCTCCGATGCGGATCGACTACCGGACGAAGACCACCGGCCTGCGGTGGGAACAGCTCGACGGCTTCTTCGTCGGGTGGCCGACCCGTCCCTCGGCCACGGCTCTCCTCGCCCATCTCGAGCGCAGCTACCGCTGTGCCATCGCTGTCGACACGTCCGGCGATCGGGTCGTCGGCTTCGCCACGGCCATCTCCGACGGGCTGCTGGCGGCCCACATCCCCCTCGTGGAGGTGCTCCCCGGATGGCAGCAGCGGGGGATCGGCACCGAACTCATGGCGACACTGCTCGAGCAACTCGAACACCTCTACATGGTCGACCTCTCGTGTGAAGACGGCGTCCGTCCGTTCTACGAGAAGGTCGGACTCACCCCGTCGACGGCGATGACCCGGCGCAACCGATCCGCCCTCGACCCCTACGCCGAAGATATGTAGTGAGGGTTAGGCGGTGCGACGGCCGCGGCCGCCGCGCTGCGAGCGCTTGTGCTCGATGAAGTCGACGAGGACGTAGTCGCCCAGGTTCTCCGGCGTGGTGAAGAAGGCTCGTCCCCCGTTCATCCGTGACAACTTCTCGATGAAGTCACGGAGGTAGCTCGTGGCGTCGAGCATGAAGGTGTTGATCTTGATGCCGTCGCGGGTGAGCTTGTTGACCTCGGCCAGGGTGGCGTCGACGGTCTCTCGGACCGGCGGGTAATTGAAGAAGACCTCGCCGTTGTTCATGATGTGGGCCGTCGGTTCCCCGTCGGTGATCATGATGATCTGCTTGGTGCCGGTCTGGCGGCCCAACAGCCGGCGGGCGATCTGGAACCCGTGCTGCATGTTCGTCCCGTAGACGAAGTCCCACGAGACCTCGGGCAGTTGCTCGGCTTTGAGTTCGCGAGCCACCTCGCTGAAGCCGACGATGCCGAGGAAGTCACGCGGATACTGCGACGAGATCAACGAGTGCAACGCCATCGCCACCTTCTTGGCGGGAAGGAAGTTGTCGCGCATCGGCATCGACAGCGAGAGGTCGAGCATGAGGACGGTCGACGTACGGGTGAGTGTTTCCGTGCGCTCGATCTCAAAATCTTCGGCTGAAAGGTGGACGGGCGTACCGCCGCCGGAGCGGGCGATGGCATTGCGCACCGTCTTCTCGATCTGCAGGTTGAACGGATCGCCGAACTCGTACGGCTTGGTCTCGTACGACCGCTCGTGCCCGACGCCGTGGGGGTCGATCTCGTGGCGACCCATCTTGTCCTTGGTCAACTTCGAGAAGAGGTCGGAGAGCGCGTTCTGCCCGATCTTGCGCATGCCCCGCGGCGTCAGCTCGAGGCGGCCCTCCTTGTTCTCGATCAAGCCGGCCTCTTCGAGCTGCTTCGCCAACTGGGCCAATCGCTCCAGGGAGTTGGCGCTCTCGTCGCCGAGCAACTCGCGGGCGCGCTCGATGTCGACGTCGGCCAGCGCACCGGGGTTGGATGCTTGGCGCAGCAGGTTCTCGAGCTGATCGATGTCACCGAGTTCGCTCATGAGCTGCGCTCCCTCGGCCATGCCGAGCGGGTCTTGCCCGCTGAAGTTGTACCGCTTGTCCCAGCCGGCTTGAGGGAAGGCGCTCTGCAGGTTCTGGCTGAGGCGGTCCATCTGCCAGCGGAGATCCATGTCTTCCATGAGCTGGTTCATGAGGCTCTGCAGCTGTTCGCGCTGTGCCGGCGTCATCGAGTTCAACATCGCCTGCGCGGCGGCCATCTGTTGGGCCATCGACTCGAGGAGCTCGTCGAGGTCTTTCGGATTGTCGGGGAAGAAGTCGCCGAATCGCTCCATGAACTGCTCGAAGGCGGCGTCGGTATCCTGCCCCTGCTCTCGCATCTCGAGCAGCTGGTTCAGCCCGTTGATCATGTCCTTCATGCGTTGCATCTGGGCTTCGTCGATGTTCTGCATGGCGCCGGCCATCTGGTTGAACTGACTCTGCATCAGCTGCTGGCGGAGCTTGTCGAGCAACTCGTCGAACT
>JBKJLN010000114.1:0-2879 GCA_046596935.1 Acidimicrobiales bacterium | reverse complement strand
GTGCGTGAGTCCCTGGGCCGTGGCGCGGTCTACGACGTGATCGAGTGCGGCGGCAAGCGCGGGTCCGAGGTCGCCGGTCGGCGCGACGGTGAGCTCGCGTTCGCGGTACATGCCTCGTTCCACCCCGAGACGACCAGCGACGAAGTGCGGGTGCCGGTCGAACCACTCGTTTACCCAGACCGGCTCGTCGCCGGGGCCGGGCTCATCGAGCATGCGGACAGTAAGCCAGCCCGGTTCGACCGGCGGGGCGAGCCCGGCTGGCCGGCGGCGCAGGATGAGAAGGTCGGCGACGACGTCAGTGCCCGATGATGCGGAGAACGCGCCAGCGGGTAGACGCACGGCGCCGACGAGGTCGGCCAGCTCATGCAGGACGCGCCGGGCGGTTGGGTTGCGGGCGTCGAGCGTGTAGCGGCTCGTGAGCACGGCGACGGTCCCGCCGGGCGCGACGAGGTGAAGGCTCTTGGCGATGCAGTAGTTGTGGAGCGCCAGGCGGTGACGGTTGTGGCGCGGGTCGTGCGGGGTGACCTTGGCGAACGGCACGTTGCCGATCGCCGCGTCGAAGCTGCCATCGGGTGCCGGGAACTCCTCGAACCGGGAGCAGATGATCTCCGCGGTCGGCCCGTAGAGATGCCGAGCAACTTGGGTGGTCGTGGGGTCGAGCTCGACGCCGACCATCTCGGTGCCGGCTGGTGCGAAGCCGATGAAGTTCCCGGACCCGCAGCCCGGCTCGAGGACTCGTCCGCCCGCGAAGCCGAGGCGGCCGAGAGTGGCCCAGACCTGTTCGATGACCTCGGCGGAGGTGTAGTGGGCGTTGAGGGTGGTGCGGCGAGCCGCTGACCACGCCTCCTCGGTGCCGAGGAGGCGGCGAGCGCGCTCGCGGGCAACGGAGAACTCGGCGCGCTCCTCATCGAAGATCTGTGGGATGGCGCCCCAACCGGACCAGCGGGCGAGCGCGGCCTGTTCGTCACGTGTCGCTGGTCGCCCGTCCCTCAGCCCGTCGAGGATCTCGAGCGCAGCGAGGTTGGCTTTGAGTTTGGCGGCCGAGCCAGGTGGGGCGAAGTCGCTCTGTCCCGACGGACGGAAGGTTACGGGCTGCCGTGGAGCTGTCGGGTCACCCAGTCCTCGATCGCCTCGGGGGTCGGTTCGATCCCCTGCTGGGTCAAGGCGTCGGGTGCCTGGCTGTAGAGCTGCTCCTCGGCGCTGTCCATCATCGTCGCCTCCGACGAGGAGGCGAGCGCCTTCATCCAGCCGGCCAGGTTCGGATCGTTTTGGGTCGCCTCGGCCAGGTCCCGGTCCGCTTCGGCCGGCTCCCAGATCGGTGTGCCCGTTGCCGGAGTGGGTTCGGCTGGCGGGCGCTGTGTTTCGGGTCGGAGGTGATGTGCCATCACTGGCCTCCAGGTCGTCGCTGTGCTCAGGGAGCGTGTCGAACAGCGAGAGTTGCTCGCTCGCCGGGACACTCCGACCCGCCATCACGTTACCGGTCCAGGACGACCCGTGAACGGAGCCGGCCGTCAGTCGCCAGGCCGGTCGAGGAACTCGACGGCCGCGGCGACGACGTAGTGCTTCGATCGGGTGGCCCCGTCGGGTTCTTGCCAGGTGTCGTGCTCGAGGCGTCCGAGGACGGCGACGAGTCGGCCGGTGCGCAGGTGCGCCTGGCAGTCTTCGCCCACCGGGCCGAATGTGTCGACGTCGACAAAGACGGCTCCGTCTCGGATTCGGCGGTCGACCGCAAGCCGAATTCGGCAGGCGCGGCCTGCGCCGACGGAACGGGGTTCGGGGTCGGCGGCGGGCCGGCCGACGAGGGTGATCGAGTTCATTCCTTCTCCTCCTTGATGGTCAGAAGCTGCGGCCGAGCTCGCGCGCCACGCGGGGCCGCTCCTCGAGTCGACCGAGGGCTTCTCTCGTCGCGGCAAGCCGGTCGCGGATCCACATGCGGGCACCGTCGGTCTGACGGGCCTCGTTCCACCCCGACCCCGGTAGGGATGCCTCGAGCGTCGGCGAGCACCCGCCCCTGACGACGAGCACGTCGTGACGTCGCGGGTGGTAGACGATCTCTTGCCAGTCGCCGTCCCACAGCCCCACCGGCTCGGCCAGCCAGCCGGGTGGACACGGAGCCGGCGGCGCGCCCTCCGGTGTGGCGGGTCGCAGGTATGGCTCAGAGTGGTTGACCATCGGCCACCACCTCCTGTTGTGGACCGACGATCGGGGTGTCCGGCACGGGTAGCGCGGCCCGGGCGGCAAGGGTGCGGTCGGCATAGAAGGGCCGGGTGCGGAGGTGAGCCGGCGGCAGGGTGCCGTGAATGAGAAGCGCGTCGCCGGGGAGCATCTGACGGAGGGCGTGGGCTGGGGCCAGCGGGGTCCGAGTGGTCGCCATCTGCAGCGATCCGCGCCCGCCCGTCAGCTCGGCACTCCGACTGTGCGTCTCGACTTCCTCGTCGCCGAGGATGGTGGCGATGTAGCGCTGTGACTCGGGGTCGGAAAGCCCCGCGTAGAAGACCTTCGAGAGGTGGTTGGTGAGGATCGTGCCGGCCTGACGGCCGTATGTGGCCTCGATCTGCGCGAGCGACTGCCACACCGTGACGAGCAAGACGCCGAGCCCCGCCAGTGTCGACGCGTACTCCGGCAGCGAACGCAGCGGCGTGTTTCCGGCCTCGTCGATCACAACCAGCAAGGGCGGGTCGAGAGGGTGGCCGGTGCGAGCGACGCGCAGGTACGCCTGCTTGATCAGATCGTTGAGGAATCCACCGAAGGCCGGGGCGAGCCGTGCCTGGTCCTCGATGGGAGCGCAGAGGTAGATGGTGTTGGGACCGCCGAGCAGCCAGTCGAGGTCGACGCTCTTCCCACGTGACGACTTCGCGAGACCCGGGTCTGCCCAGGGC
>JBKJLN010000413.1:0-2551 GCA_046596935.1 Acidimicrobiales bacterium | reverse complement strand
AGGCCTCGCCTCGAGTCATCGGCCACTCGTGGTCGATGTCGACGCGGGTGCCGAACGACGTCGCCCCGGCCAAGACCACGACGGCGGTCTCCAACACCCGACGGTGGGCTACCTGGTCGCCGGCCGGCCCGAAGCTGTGCCCGAACGGGAACTCGACTCCCACGATTCGCGGAACCAGTAACCACTCGGCAACGTCGGGCATCATCGTGACGGTCACGGTCGGTATGCCAGACGCTTCAACGAGACGGGCCAACACGGGCACGTTCTTGCAGCAATCGGGTCAGGTGGGCGCAAGCACGAGGGCGTCGACATCCTCGCGGCGGAGTCGGGCGGCGATCTCCGGGCCCGTCGAGCGCTGCCAATCCTTCAGCCCGCTCGTTTGGTACCCCATCACGGAGTAGTGGGTCTCGGCCGACGCACCGACGATGCCGTCGTCGACCAAGGCATCGAGGGTCCGCAACGGTAGCGACACCTCGTGGTCGGCCATCGTGTCGGTGTCGTTGACATGGAGGTGAGCCATGCCCAACTCGCCCTGGGCCGTTGTCGACGGGATGGCCCGCCATGTCGGATCCCCCCACCCCGGCTCGCTTCGTTCCCGGTCGAGGTCGAACGACGCCTGCTCGCCCTGCACGAACAGGCCCGCCGCACTCAACAGCGCCACCTTCGCTTCGGACAGCCGCTTGTCGAACGGCGCCCACACCGGCTCGTCGTGCCCGGCGATGCGCGGAGGCTCGGCGTACAGGGCCCGGAACGATCGCGGCAGGAAGGCGTACGAGTCGACCCGCATGTGCTCACCGTAGAGCGCTCAGTCGGGCGGCGCCGCTGGGGCGACGCGTGCGGCGCGGAGGGCGCCGGTCACGGATGCCTCGAGCATCTTGGCGAGATGGTCGCGAGTCACAGCGGACGTCGTCAGCCACTCGAGGCTGGCGGCTTCGAGATACCCGACCCACCCGCGCAGAGCAATGTGTTCTGCGGGGCTCGGGTCAGCGAAGCCGAATGCGTCGGCGAGACGCTGGACGGTTTCGTTGCGGGATGCATCGACGATCGCCTGGACATCGTCGTCGGAGCTGATGCCACCTTGCACGATGGCGCGATAGGCGAGGGCGTTGTTCTCGATCCATTCGAGGTGTGCGTCGAGAGCAGCCCGTAGACGTGGACCGACGGCAAGCGCTGGGTCCGGTCGGGTGACCTCTCGAAGCTCATCGGCGGCCGAGCGGACGGTAGCCAAGTACAGCTCACCCTTGGTGGTGAAGTAGTGGTACAGCAAGGGCTTCGATGCTCCGGCCTCTTCGGCGACGTCGGTCATGGTGACCTCGTCCCACGGCCGGGTGCCGATGAGGCGCAGGCACGCGGCGATGAGCTCCGACCGACGATCCTCGACCGACAGCCGTCGCCGCGTCGCTCGGTTCTCTTCCTGGTTCGTGTCGCCACCTCGCACCGCTGACCCGTCTCTCATTGTTGACCGTCTTTACAACAGACTATTGACTAAGTGTATGATAACCGCATGGCATCAGAGATCGACATGAGCTGTCTCGACATCACGAAGCAGAACGTGGCCGTCGAGAAGTCCCTCGAGAACACCGACAACCCTCGACACCGGTACCTGTTGCAGGCCTACCTTCGGCACCGGTACCTCGAATCCGCCGGCCGATGGGAAGAGATCCTCGACCCTGCGCTGACCGTGGACGTGCCCCTCTACCGGTTCAGCCTGGCCGGCCGGGAGCCGTTCGCACTGGCGGGCAAGGAGCAGGTCGGCATGCTCTACGGACACTGGACGGCCACGGATCAGTGCGTGTTCTACGTGGAGGACGAATCCGTCGCCGTCGGCGATCACATGGTTGTTGGTCGGGGCATCGGTTATCAGCAGACCCTCGGCTCCGAACTCGCAGCTGCCGGTCTCGATGTCGATCCGGGCGCCATGTACCTCAAGAAGTCCCAGATCATGATGCTGTGGCCATACGACGACCAATGCCGGCTCCTCGGCGAAGACGTATGGGAGTTCGACACCTCCGATTCCGGGTTGTTCAAGCTCGACCCGGCCGACGTGTTGACAGCCGAGCAGGCCGGCAAGCTGCTCGCCCCCTTCATCAAACCCCTGCCCGCGTTCGACGTCACGATGCTGCCGTCATGAGGGCGGTCGCCTGCCAGAACGGCCAGCTCGATGTCGTCGACCTGCCGGACCCTGAGCCTGGACCCGGGCAGGTACTTCTCGAGGTCACCGGCTGCGGGATCTGCGGCTCCGATCTTCACGCACGCCACCATGCCGATGCGCACTCCGACGTGTTGGCAGAGGCTGGCTACAGCGGCTTTGGCCGCTCCCACGAGCAGGTCGTCTTCGGTCACGAATTCTGCGGCACCGTCATCGACTACGGCACCGGCACCGCCAAGAAGATCAAGACCGGAACTGCGGTGGTGGCGCTGCCCCTGATTCGGAAGCACAACGGAATGCACGCCATCGGACTATCGGCCTCAGCCCCCGGCGCCTACGCCGAACAGGTGCTGGTCGAAGAGGCGTTCATGATGCCGCTGCCCAACGGCCTCGATCCCGCAG
>JBKJLN010000404.1:0-3188 GCA_046596935.1 Acidimicrobiales bacterium | reverse complement strand
ACTCCTTCCAACCGGCGATCGACCGCTCGATGAGGATCTCGCTGATCGGGCTGGCCTCGAGTCCGAGACCGGCCAGGGTGCGCAGGTCGTCCTCGTCGTGGGCGATACCCGTACCCGCGCCGCCGAGGATGTAGCTCGGACGGATGATGAGGGGGAAGCCGACTTCCCGTCCGACGATCATTGCCTCGTCGAGGTTGTAGGCGAAGCCGCTGTCGGGGACGGCCAGACCGATTTCCTGCATCGCCGCCTTGAACAGCTCGCGGTTCTCGGCCGTGGCAATGGCAAGGGCGTTGGCGCCGATGAGCTCGACGTCGTACTTCTCGGGAACGCCCCGCTCGACCAGGGCCATGGCCAGGTTCAGCGCCGTCTGCCCACCGAGCGTCGGCAGAATGGCATCCGGCCGCTCCCGCTCGATGATGGCCTCGAGAATGTCGACGTCGAGCGGCTCGATGTAGGTCCGGTGGGCGAAGTCCGGGTCGGTCATGATCGTCGCCGGATTGGAGTTGGCCAGGATGACCCGGTACCCCTCCTCCTTGAGGATGCGGCAGGCCTGCGTGCCCGAATAGTCGAACTCGCTGGCCTGGCCGATGACGATCGGACCGGAACCGATGATGAGGATGGACTCGATGTCCGTGCGCTTGGGCATGTCGTTTAGCTCCGCTCCATCGCTTCTTGGAACCACCGGAAGAGGTACCGGGCGTCGTGGGGTCCGGGCCCCGCTTCCGGGTGGTACTGCACACTGAAGGCTCGTTCGGCTTCGTGGGTCAGCCCCTCGACGACGCCGTCATTCAGGTTGACGTGTGACACCACGGCCGCGGGCAGAGAGTCCGCCGCCACGGCGTAATTGTGGTTCTGGCTGGTGATCTCGATAGCGCCGTCGGTGACGCGGCGCACCGGGTGGTTCCCGCCGTGGTGGCCGAACTTGAGCTTGTAGGTCTCGGCTCCCAGCGCCAGCGCCAGGAGCTGGTGCCCGAGACAGATACCGAAGATCGGAAGCTGGCCGACGAGACCGCGGATGCTCTCGGCGGCGTAGCCGACCGCTGCCGGATCGCCAGGTCCGTTGCTGAGGAACACGCCGTCGGGCTGCATGGCCAGGACCTCGGCCGCTGGTGTACTTGCCGGCACCACGTCGATGGTGGCGATGTCCTCGAGGTGGCGAAGAATGGCTCGTTTGATACCGAAGTCGTAGGCGACGACGTGCAATGGACCCTCCCCGCATCGATAGGAGTCCGGCGTGCTGACGGTGGCGACGAGATCGACTCCGTCGGTGCCTGCCTCACTCACGGCCGCTTCCTTCAGGACGACCTCGTCCGCGGTGCCGAACGCGCACGGCATGGAGCCGGCCTCACGGATGTGGCGGGTCAGCCGGCGGGTGTCGATCCCCGAGATGCCGGGCACCTCGTGACGCACCAGGAACGACTCGAGGTCGTCGTTGCTCCGCCAGTTGCTGGGCCGTCGAGCCAGATCGCGGACGATGACACCTCGACAGAACGGGCGGCGGCTCTCGTCGTCGTCGGGCGTGGCCCCGTAGTTCCCGATATGGGGATAGGTGAAGGCGATGACCTGGCCGGCGTAGGAAGGATCGGTGATGACCTCCTGGTAGCCGCTCATCACCGTGTTGAACACCACTTCGCCGGTGGCGACTCCGCCATCGGGAATGGCGCCGACCGCCTCACCCTCGAAGGTCGTGCCGTCAGCGAGGACGAGGAGCGCATCTTGTCGTTTTTGGGTCATGTACGGCGGGCCTCCACCCAGGTGCGTTGGTCGTCGAGGTAGCGAGCGATGCGAAGTCCGTGGGTCTCGAGAGCATTGGCCAGAGCCGTGTCGTCGAGCACTTCGCCGACATAGCGGTGTTCCCACGTCTCCTCGTCCAGCGTGAACGACATGGTGGCCTCGAAGCGGTCGTCGTCGTGGCGGACATCGGCCATCGAATAGGTCACGCCGTCGGCGATGCTCTCGGCATCGACGGCGATCGGAACGAGTTCGGGATCGAGTCGCTGGATGAGCACGGTTCCACCAGGTGCGAGGTGGCGAGTGCAGGTGGCCAGGAAGGCGGTGCGCTGGACCTCATCCGGCGTGTTGACGAGAAAGCTGGCCAGCAGGACGGCGTCGAAGCGCCCGCCGAGGTCGAGACCCTCGATGTCGGCGAGATGGGTGTCGAGCGCTTCGTCGACGTGCGACAGCATTTCCGGGGACTGGTCGACGCAGGTGACGCGGTGGCCGAGGTCGCAAAGCGCGTGGGCGATGCGGCCGGCGCCACAACCGAGATCGAGCACCGTCGCCGATGGGGGAAGTGCGCCGTCGATCAACTGCGGCGCCGGCCCCGGGGGCAAGACCGCGAACGCGCCGACCGGACTGCCGTCAGGTGCGTACACCGTCATCGCGTCGCCTTGCCGTCTCGTACGACGACCTCGCCTCGAAGGACCGTGTGGCGGACCTTTCCGGTGAGCGTGCGTCCGGCGAAGGGGGTGTTGCGGCTGCGACTGGCAAGCGCCTGCGGATCCACCGTCCACGTGGCGGTGGTGTCGACGACCGTGAGGTTGGCGGGCCGCCCAGACTCGATCGGTCCGCCGTGAACGTCGGCGATGCCGGCGATTGCTGCGGGCTGCCAAGACAGCAGGGCGAAGATCCGCTCGATCGGAAGATCGAGTTCGGTGATGGCCAGCGCCAGCGCCGTCTCGAGGCCGAGCATGCCGGGCGGTGCCTCGTCGAACGGCGCTTCCTTCAACTCAGGCGCATGGGGGGCGTGATCGGTGGCGATGGCGTCGATGGTGCCATCGGCCAGCCCCTCCTTCACTGCCACAACATCGTCGTCGGTCCGCAGTGGAGGATTGACCTTGAACAGCGGGTCGTACCCCTGGGTGGCTGCGTGGGTGAGCGTGAAGTGGTGGGGTGCCGCCTCGGCTGTCACTCCGAGCCCAGCGGCTTTTGCCCTGCGGACCAACTCGATGCTTCCCCGAGTGGAGAGATGGAGGAAGTGCACTGGCGCTCCGGTGAGCCGCGAGAGGGCGAGGCCGAGGAGCTGATGGTCGCCCGCGACATCGCCCTCTCGCGGCTCACCGGAGCGCCCGTGCACTTCCTCCACCTTTCGACCCGAGGAAGCATCGAGTTGGTCCGCCGGGCAAAAGCCGCTGGGCTCGGAGTGACAGCTGAGGCGGCACCCCACCACTTCACGCTCACCCACGCAG
>JBKJLN010000383.1:0-3434 GCA_046596935.1 Acidimicrobiales bacterium | reverse complement strand
CGCCGCCCGCCTCCGCCGCGAGGACGTCGACGCCCTCGTGCTGGCGCCCACCTGACCCGATTGCTGCAAGAACGTGCCCGTGTTGGCTCGTCTCGTCGAAGCGTCTGGAATACCGACCGTCACCGTCACGATGATGCCCGACGTTGCCGAGTGGCTGCTGGTTCCGCGAATCGTGGGGGTCGAGTTCCCGTTTGGGCACAGCTTCGGGCCGGCCGGCGACCAGGTCGTCCACCGTCGGGTGTTGGAGACCGCCGTCGTGGTCTTGGCCGGGGCGACGTCGTTCGGCACCCGCGTCGACATCGACCACGAGTGGCCGATGACTCGAGGCGAGGCCTACAAGTCGTGGCAGCCGGCCGCTCCGAGCCCCATCGTCCAGATGATGCTCGACCGGCGGGGAACCCCGTGACGTCGCACGTCTGACCTTACGAAACTCGCTGAGGATCGTCAGTCTCGGGATCCGACCATTCGCCCTTGATCACGAAGTACGACCCGCGAATCGTCCCGGCCAGCTTCGACTTCTGTCGGGCGAACTTGAACGAAGCGAGTTCGGCGGGGATCTCCATCCCGTCGGAGAGTTTGAACCCGACTGCTCGCTTCTTCGATTCGAGAAGGACATTGATCGCCAGGCCGCTCTCGTAGAACACGTAAGCCCAACGGATGCCCTCTACCTCGAAGGTCGTTGCCTCGAGCGGAGGCGAAGCGACGACGATGTCGCGCTCGGCTTCGAGGATGCGGTGCACCCAGCCAGTGATTCTCTTGGCCTTTGCGGCGGGTTCAACCGTGAACTCGTGGTCGTACTTGTTCTTGAAGTACCGAGCCTCGTTCGCACGCAACCCAGCCAGGGCGTCGGCCACCGGTGACGACTCCAAGCCGATGGTGGAGACGTTGACGAAGTCCACTGCGTAGGTCATGTCGCGGTCCCCTCAGCCTTGGCTGTCGCCCAGATCCTCGCATGTCATCGTCTGACACCGAGCGGGCCGTCGCGCACCCAAAAAGTTCGGGCCCGCACTTAACCTTCCTGCGGTCACCCGCCGATGAAGCTCTCGGACACTCCCCCACCCGAAGGTCGTGCATGAATATCCGTCGCGCTCTCGCTGTCGCCGTGGCCACCGCCGCAGGTGCCAGCGCCCTCACTCTCGTTCCCACAACGCCGGCATCGGCGACACTGGCCGACGCCAAGCCCCGCTTCACCAAGCAAGAAGCAGGTGCCAAGTTCCAGTGGTCGTCGCCGGTGATCGGCAACCTCGGCGGTACCGAGGTCGTCGCCGTCGGCGGAATGAACGGCGTGCTCTACGCCTATCGAGGCGACGGCTCGACCCTCTTCGCCACCCGCATCGGGCCGGCCCCCGCCGCAAGCCTCGCCTCCAGCCCTGCGATCGGAGATGTCGACGGTGACGGCGCCACCGAGATCGTCGTCGGGTACGGAACCGAGACCGCCGGAGCCGGCGGGGTGGCCATTCTCAATGCTGCGGGGGCCGAGCGTTGCCGCTTCGACATCCCGAAGCGGTCCGACGGCCTTTCCGGCGTGTTCAACGCTCCCGCGATCGGTGACGTCAACGGCGACGGGTCGGCCGACATTGTGTTCGGGGCGTTCAATGACCGCGTGTACGCCATGACCGGCGGCTGCCAGATCCTGGCTCAATACGACAACCAGGACACGGTGTGGTCGAGCCCTGCGGTCGCCGACATCGACGGCGACGGCCAGGCCGAGATCTTCATCGGTGGCGACGCCACCGCCGGCGGCCAGCCCCACTCCGGCGGTTTCTTCCGTCGACTCGACTTCAATGGCAGCGGCACGCTGACCGAGACTTGGCGCCGCTTGGCCGACGACACCTACCAGAGCGGCGCCGGGATCGGGATGCTCAACGGTCGCCTGGCCGTCGTCACCGAGACGGGCAACGACTACTGCCTCCGCATCGGTCGGTGCAACGACTCCAAGAAGGTCTGGGCCTACGAGGTCGGTGGCGGTGGTGATGTGCCCGGGTGGGAAGGCGGCGAGGTCATGCCATCGCCTTCCTTCCTCACCGCGCCGGCGATCGGCGACGTCAACGGTGACGGATCGAACGATGTCGTGGCGGGGAGCAAGGACGGCACCATCCGCGCTTACAACGGCAACAGCACCCAGCTCTGGACCAAGAACATCGGCGACACCGACTACACCGGCTCCCCGATCATCGTCGACGTCGACGGCCGAGGAACTCCCGAAGTCGTCGTCGCGGCCACGCCGAGGGCCTACGTCCTGAACGGCGCCAACGGAGCCGAGCTCCGGCGATTCTCCGAGGGCAACACCGGCCTTGCGCACAAAAATGCGGCTGCCGTCGGCGTTCTCGGAGGCTCGTGGGTCGTGGTCACTGCCGGCTTCGATCCACGAACCGGCGACACCGGGCACCTCTCGGCCTACGACATCCCGACGCCTTCGTCGGCCCCGTGGCCGATGTTCAAGAAGAACGCTCGCCGACTCGGGTTCGATCCCACCGACCCTCAGCCGATCAAGTGCAACAGCGGGTACTGGCTCGTCGCCGCCGACGGCGGGATCTTCAGCTTCGGGAACGCCCCGTTCCTGGGCTCGACCGGCAACATCGCTCTCAACAAGCCGATCGTCGGGATGACACCGACGGCCGACCGCAGTGGGTACCGCTTCGTCGCTTCCGACGGCGGCATCTTCTCCTTCGGGAACGCCGGCTTTTTCGGGTCGACCGGCAATGTGGCGCTCAACAAGCCGATCGTCGGCATGGCGGCCACGCCCGGCGGCAAGGGCTACTGGCTCGTAGCCTCTGACGGCGGGATCTTCGCCTTCGGCGACGCCGCCTTCTTCGGCTCCACCGGGAACATCGCCCTCAACCAGCCGATCGTCGGGATGGCCTCGACTCCGACCGGACGGGGCTACTGGTTGGTCGCTCGCGACGGCGGGATCTTCAGCTTTGGCGACGCCGAGTTCTACGGATCGACCGGGAACATCGCGTTGAACAAGCCGATCGTCGGCATGGCCGCCCACCCCAGCGGCAAGGGCTACTGGTTCGTCGCCAGCGATGGAGGCATCTTCACCTTCGGGACGGCGCCGTTCCAAGGGTCCGCCGGCGGACTGACCCTGGCCAAGCCGGTTGTCGGCATGCGGGCCACGCCGAGCGGAAACGGCTACTGGTTCGTGGCCACCGACGGAGGGATCTTCAGCTTCGGCGACGCCGAGTTCTGCGGATCGACCGGAAACCTTCGCCTCAACCAGCCGATCGTCGGCATGGGCTGAGTCTGAGTCATCGGTTCGCTCCGCGAACGCGAAGAAGCCCCCGTCCACCGAAGTGGGCGGGGGCTTCCGTTGTTACAGAGGTTGACTCAGACGGGGCGGACGGAGCCAGCCTGCAGGCCCTTCGGGCCCTTGGTGACTTCGAACTCCACGCGCTGACCTTCGGTCAGCTCGCGGTAGCCCTGCATCTGGA
>JBKJLN010000330.1:0-4079 GCA_046596935.1 Acidimicrobiales bacterium | reverse complement strand
CGACGCCATCGTGGCGATGATGCAGTCCGCTTCGGTCGACGAGCTCTTCGACGCCATGCGGGTCTGGGTCGAGCCTGCCAACAGCCTGCTGGGCGCCGACGTCGACGGCCACATCGGATATCTCACGCGCGGCCGGCTGCCTCGGCGGGGCCGCGACGAGGGTGCATGGTTCCCGGTGCCTGGCGACGACGAGTCCTACGCCTGGCGCGGTTGGGTCGCCTTCGAGGACCTGCCCCGCTGCCATGACCCCGAGGACGGCTTCCTCTTCAGCGCCAATAATCGGATCGCGGCGTCGCCGCCCGCTCCCTACATCGGCATGGATGCGGCCGCGCCATGGCGGGCGCGACGGATCGTCGATCACCTCGAGGGGCTGTCCGACGCCACGGTGGATGACATGGAGACGGTCCATCGCGATGCCGTGTCCCTACCTGCCCGTCGAGTGTTGGCCCGTCTTGGCGGCTGGCCGCCGACGGACGGGTGGGACGCGACGATGTCGGTCGACTCGACGGCTGCGGCCGCGTATTCGGTGCTCCGCCGCGAGCTGCTTCTGCTCATGTTCGAGCGGAGTGGCCTCGATTCGGTGAGGGAGGACGCCCGCAACCGGCTACTCCCCGGCGTCGTACCGGAGTCCGTGATGTGGCGGGTCGTCGAGCAGCACCTGGCGGCCGGAGACACGACGCTCCTGGGCGACGGCACGTGGGAGGAAGTGTTGGCGAAGGCCAAGGCGCAGGCCGAATTGGTCTGGCAGGGCGAGACGTGGGGCCAGCTCCACCGCACGAGCCAACGTCACGTGCTCGGGCCGCTCGACCCGTCCTTCGATATGACGACCGCAGTCGGCATGGCCGGCGACCTCGATACCGTGTTTGCCACCGGGTACACGCCCACGATCGGATTCGATGTCAAAGCGGGTTCGGTGGCCCGCTACGCCTTCGATCTCGCCGACTGGGACCGCTCCGGCTGGGTCGTTCCCCTCGGCGCCGCCGGACTCGTGGCGGATCCGCATGGCCGCGACCAGCAGGCGGCTTGGGCCGAGGGCCGCTTGTTCGCCGCGCCCTACACCCGAGCGGCGGTCGAGGCCTCGGCCGCTGATGCCGCGGCGTCGCCGAACGGCAGGCAGCCACTGCCGGTCAGCCCGACGTGAAGTAGCGCTTGCCCTTGCCTCGCATCACCCGGCCGAACTCGAGGCCGGGGAAGTGGGCAGCGGTCACGAGTGCCGAGGTTCCTTCGAGTTCGGCCCAGAGCACCTCACGGGTGCGAGCGGCCAAGGCCGGATCGACGTCGGAGATGACCGAGAAGTCAGGTTCCTCGAGCTGCAGCGGACACTCAACGGCGTCGCCGAGGAGGAGCGCTCGCTCCCCGTGCGACGACAGCACGAGCCCGTAGTGGCCCATCGTGTGCCCCGGCGTGTGGCGGGCCGTGACGCCGGTGGCGATCGTCACCATGTCGCCCTCCATCGGCTCGAGCCGGTCGGCTGCAGCCACCGCCTCCATGATCTGGCGCCCTCGATCAGAAGCCTCCGCCTCGACGACGAAGCGCTGCCAGTCGGCGCCACCGAAGCGAACGGTCGCGTTCGGAAAGAACGGCTGCCCGTCGACTGCCAGCCAACCGATGTGGTCGACGTGGAGGTGACTGCAGACGACGACATCAATGTCGTCGGGCGCGACACCCGCCGCCCGTAACGCCTCCGGCAGCTCGCCACCGCGCGCCCAACCGACGTCGAAAGCGCCGAGCCCGGCGTCGACGAGGATCGTCGTGTCTCCACTCCGGATGACGAAGCACCCGATGGGGATGTGCACCCGCCCATCGTCGGCGAGCAGCTCGGGATGGGCGTCGAAGTCCAACCCGACATAGAACTGCTGCGGCAGCTTGCACAGCCCGTCGTTGACCGCCAAGAGCTCGAGGTCACCGATGTGCATGCCGCACCTGTTGGGTCAGGCCCAGAAGTTGCCGGCGATGGAGACGGGACGCACGACGTCGGCGGGAAAAGCCGCCGGCAGCACGGAATCGTCGGACTGGCGGCGGAGGCGGTAGCCCTCGTCCGAGGCATTCTCGACGACGAAACCGCGCTTCCAGTGCTGGTCGAAGCTCGAGCGCACCTCGACGTCGGTTCCTGGTTGCAAGGAATTCTTCATGGTGCTGCCTCCATTCGGGTCCGCTCTTGCTCGAACTCCCCGACGAACCGTCCCATTGTGGGTGGATCAGGGGCCGGGCGCAAGGGTCGACGCCGAGAATTCATCTCGGGACGCGAGACTGTCCCAATGCTGACGGACGAGCCCATCCGATTGACGGAGTGGACGACCTGTGGTGGCTGCGCAGCCAAGTGGGGGGCGGCGCCCCTGTCAGCCCTGGTGAAGGAGCTTGCCGCTTCGGCCGATCCCGCCCTGCTGGTCGGTCTCGCACCCTTCGACGATGCCGCCGTGTACCGGGTCGCCGACGATCTGGCGATGGTGTCGACGACCGATTTCTTCCCGCCCCTGGTTGACGACCCTGGTGATTTCGGCGCCATCGCGGCGGCCAACGCATGCAGTGATGTGTTCGCCATGGGCGCACGCGTCGTGCTCGCCCTCAACATCTCCGCCTTTCCCGAACGCATGCCCATCGCCGCCGTCGAGGCCATCCTTCGCGCCGCCGGGCAGGTGGTGGCGGAAGCCGGAGGCGCCGTGGGCGGCGGGCACACCATTCGATCCGAGGAGCCGATCTTCGGGCTCGCGGTGCAAGGCCTCGTCCACCCCGATCACATCTGGACGAAATCGGGCGCCCTTCCGGGCGACGTGCTCGTCCTGTCGAAGCCGCTGGGCACCGGCATCGTGTTGGCCGCGGGTTCCGACGAGGAGAAGGCCAACGCCATCCTCCGAATGCGGGCGCTCAACCGTGGCGCGGCCGAGGCCCTGTCTGCGCTTCTCTCGGGCCCCCCGCACGCTGTCACCGACGTGACCGGCTTCGGATTGTTCGGCCACGGCTGGGAAATGGCCGAGCGGTCGGCCGCCATCCTCCGTTTCGATTCGGCCACGTTGCCGCTCTACCCGGGGGCGCTCCGGTTGGCCGAGGCGGGAACCAGGACCGGGGGGGACCCTCGAAATCGTGCCCACCTCGAGGGCCGTGTCCGCTCGAGCGGTTCGGAGGCGATCGAGGCCATCTGCTTCGACCCCCAGACATCGGGGGGATTGCTGGCCTCGGTCACGGCGGAGGCCGCAGCCCTCCTCGCCGCCGAGGGAGGGTTCACGGTGGTGGGCGAGGTCGTCGCCGGACCCGCCAGCGTCGAACTGGTTTGATCGCCCTCCCAGTGGCCGGGCGCCGGGCACTGGGCACAGGGCGGCGGCCGGTAACGTCGAGTCGATGACGGCCATCGCTCCGCCGGCACTGCGCATGAAGCGCCGGCCGACCAAGAAGGATGCGCCGTCGCTGCTCCTCGAGCGACAGCTCTGGGCCGAAGGTCACGAGATCATCGTTGGCATCGATGAGGTCGGTCGAGGCGCCTGGGCAGGGCCCCTCAGTGTCGGCGCCGCTGTCCTGCCCCAAGACCGTCGGGTCTACAAGGTGCGCGACTCCAAGATGCTCACCGAGATCGAGCGCGAGCGGATGTTCGATCGGGTCGCGAATTGGTGCGCGGCCTGGTCGGTCGGGCATGCCACCCAGCAGGAGTGCGATGACCTCGGGATGACGGCGGCGCAGAAGCTGGCGGCGAAGCGGGCCATCGACGGTCTCGGGCTCGGGGAGCCCGACCGGGTCCTGGTCGATGGAAACTGGGATTTCGTCGGCCGGGGCACGACGCAGCGGGTGATCAAGGGCGACGCCACCTGCCTCTCGATCGCCGCGGCATCGATCCTCGCCAAGGTCACGCGAGATCGAATGATGCGCTCGGAGGCGGCGCACTTTCCCGGCTACGACTTCGAGCTCAACAAGGGCTACCCGTGCCCCCGCCACAAGTCGGCATTGCGGGCGTATGGGCCGACCTCCATTCATCGGCGGTCCTGGGTCTTCATGGACCACCTCGTGTGGGGTCGTCCCCGCCCGCCCCGCACCAATCTCGATCAACTCGATCTCTTCGACGAAACGGAACCCACCGCATGAAGCCCTCC
>JBKJLN010000244.1:0-3160 GCA_046596935.1 Acidimicrobiales bacterium | reverse complement strand
CGGGACTCATCCGCTCACCGGAGACCGCCGACCCCGATCGCAACCCCGCAGGCGCCAAGGCCCGCCGCGACCGCACCCTCGCCGGGATGCGTCGGGTCGGGACGATCACCGAGGCCGAGCGCCGCACAGCCGAAGCGGTCTCCCTCGACGCCGTCGTGCAGCGCCGCTCGAGCCAGGAACCCGACATCGTCGCCCCCGCCAGCACCGGGTACTTCGTGGAATACGTGCGGGCCGAGCTCGTTCGTCGCTACGGCGAGGCCATCACCTATCAACGCGGACTGCGGGTCAAGACGAGCCTCGATCTCGACCTCCAGGCCGAGGCCTATGACGCCGTCTACAAGACGCTCGACCGGCCGGACTCCGATCCTGCCGGCGCCCTCGTCAGCGTCGACAGCGAGGGACGGATCGTGGCCATGGTCGGCGGTCGGGACTTCACTGATCCCGCCCCGCAGTCGAAGGTGAACCTCGCCGTTGGCCGCGACGGCGGAGGGTCGGGACGCCAGGCGGGTTCGACCTTCAAGCCGTTCGTCCTCGCTGCTCTCGTGAAGGCTGGCTACACCGTGCAATCGGCGTTCCCCGGGCCGCCGTCGATCATCCTTCCCAAGGCGAACGACGGGAAGGACTACACCGTCGAGAACTTCGAGAAGGCCGATTTCGGTCCGAGCCTCAACCTCATCGATGCAACCGCGAACTCGGTCAACACGGTCTATGTGCAGGCCCAGCTGGCCCTCGGCGCCGCCAAGGTCGTCGACCTGGCCAAGGACGCGGGCATCACCTCTCCTCTGGAGCCCAACGCGTCGCTGGTACTCGGCACCGAAGAGGTGTCGGTCCTCGAGCTGGCGTCGGCGTATTCGACCTTCGCCGATCGCGGCGTGCACGTGACCCCCCGCACGATCCTCGAGGTGCGACGGGCCGACGGCACCGTCATCGACGCCGAGCGGGCACCGTCGACCCGGCGCGTGCTCGAGCGTGGGGAGGCCGACATCGTGAACCATGTCCTGCGCCAGGTCGTGGAACGGGGATCGGGCACCAACGCCAAAATCGGCAAACCTCTGGCGGGCAAGACCGGAACGACCCAGGACTTCGGCGACGCCTGGTTCGTCGGGTACACACCGAAGCTGACGACGGCCGTCTGGATGGGGTTTCCGGAGGGCAACACCCGAAAGATGACGAGCGTCCGCGGCATCAAGGTCAACGGCGGGTCCTTCCCGGCGCGCATCTTCCGGCGCTACATGAACGAAGCGACCAAGGACGCGCAGTACGTCGGTGAGTTCCCCGCGGTCTCCAAATTCCCTGGCAAGCAACTGCCGCCACCCAAGCGGGTCATCCTCCCGACCACCACGACGTCTTCGACCTCTTCGACGACCACCGTGCCGGGGGCGACGACGACCACGACACCGGGCGCCACGACCAGTAGCACCGCCACCGCGCCGGGGAAGCCGACCACGACGACGACTCCGCCGCCTCCGACCTCGGCGCCGGCCACCACCTCGACTGCCGCCCCGGCGACGACCACGACGACGGCGCCATGACACGGATCGCGCTCGTCGCCCAGCGCGACGGCACCGATATCCACACCGATGGTCCGCTCCTCCTGGCGGCATTCGCACGGCGGGGCATCGACGCCGAGGTGGTGCCATGGGGTGGCGAGCGGGACTGGGGCGCATTCGACGCCGCCATCATCCGCGCCACCTGGGACTACATCGACCAACGGGAGGAGTTCCTCGTCTGGGCGCACGCCGTCGAAGGAAGAACGCGTCTGGCCAATGGGGCACCGATCCTGGAATGGAATGCCGACAAGCGCTACCTGCGGGAGCTGGCGTCGGACGGCGTCCCGACCGTCTCGACGCTGTGGATCGAACCGGGCCAGCCCCTACCCGACTGGCGTTGGGACGACGTCGTCGTGAAGCCGGCCGTGTCCGCCGGCGCCAGGGGGACGGCGCGGTATCCCGGCGAGGATCGGGCCCGGATCGCCGCCCACGCCGAGGCCATCACGGCCAAGGGCGGCACCGCCATGATCCAGCTGTATCTGGCCGACGTCGATCGGGAGGGTGAGTGGGGCACGTACGTCTTCGACGGACGAGTCAGCCACGCCATCACCAAGGGCCCCGTGTTGCGGTCGGGCGTCGACCCGATCGACGATTTCTCCCTCGTCATCGGCCAGTCGGCGGTGGCCGCCGAGGTGACCGGCGAACTGACGTCGTTCGCCAGCAACGTGATGGGTCGCCTTCCCGCCCTCCTCGGGAATCCGCTCTACGCCAGAGTCGACGCCCTTCGCGGTGGGGACGGGCGACTCGTGCTCCTCGAACTCGAGCTCATCGAGCCCTTCTTCTACCTGGAGACCGACCCCGAAGCGGCCGGTCGCTTCGCTCGCGCCACCGAATCCTGGCTCGGCCGCTGAACCATCAGGCCGCCCGCATCAAGCGTCGGCGTGGGGGTACTGCGTGCGACACGAGTAGCACCACTGCTCGACCTCGTCGAGGGTGGTCGACGATGCCGCTTGATCCCACGTCTCGGGCACGACATACATGCGCCGGACGGACGCCAGCTCGACGTCATCGCGCCCGCAGTTCTCGCAGGTGGCGGCCTCGTCTTGCACGGCCGGAGAACCTACACTTGCGGATGAGGCCGGCAGCCGAAGGGCGCTGGACCTGACGACAGGAGAAGTCCCATGGCACAGAAGCTGACCGCGCCGGAGGTTCGCGCCCGCAAGGTCGCGAACGGCGACGAGCCGCTCGTGATGGTGACCGCCTACGACGCTCCAGGGGCCCGCATCGCCGACGCCGCCGGCGTCGACCTGATCCTCGTCGGCGATTCGCTGGCCATGGTGGTGCTCGGGTTCGACGACACCCTCCAGGTGACGACGGCCGACATGGCCCACCACGTCGCCGCCGTGGCCCGAGCCAAGCCGTCGGCTCTCGTCGTCGGCGATCTGCCCTGGCTCAGCTACCACGTCAGCGTGGAGGACACGCTTCGCAACGCCGCCACCCTCGTGCGGGCCGGTGCATCGGCGGTGAAGCTCGAAGGCGGTCGAAAGCGGGTGGCGATGGTCGAGGCGCTCGTCGACGCCGAGATCCCGGTGATGGGGCACATCGGTCTGACCCCCCAATCGGTGCACGCCATGGGCGGGTTCAAGGTGCAGGGCAAGGAAGCCCAGGGG
>JBKJLN010000022.1:0-3178 GCA_046596935.1 Acidimicrobiales bacterium | reverse complement strand
GTCCTGGCCGAGCTTGGAGCCCTTCCCGGGCCTCGAACAAAGTAGGAAGCGACGTGGCGCCGCACCTGTTGGTCACCAACGACTTTCCGCCGAAGGTGGGTGGCATCCAGACCTACCTCTGGGAGCTCTGGCGACGGTTGCCAGCGAACGACGTCACCGTCCTCACCACCCCCCACCCCGCGGCCGCCGAGTTCGACGCTGCCCAACCGTTCCGGGTGGTGCGGACGACCGAGCGGGTCCTCTTGCCGACGCCCGCTCTCCGGAGCCGCATCCAGGGCCTGGCCCGGGAAGTGGGCGCGGAGGTGATCGTGCTCGACCCGGCGCTGCCGGTCGGGCTGGTGGGGCCGCATCTCGACCTTCCCTACGCCGTGGTCGTGCACGGATCGGAACTGGCCGGGCGGCTTCCGGGGGCCGGATCGGCCTTGATGGGCCGAGTGGTCGCGGGCGCCGAACTCGTGATCGCCGCCGGCAACTATCCGGCGTCCGAAGCCAGGCGAGTCGCCGGCGGACGCACGCCTCCCATCGTGGTCGTGCCACCCGGCGTCGATGCCGATCGCTTCGCACCGCTTGACGTCGACGCCCGTCGCGCGGCCAGGCAGTTCCTCGGAGCCACCGACCGGACGCAGCTGGTCGTGGCCATCAGCCGCCTGGTTCCTCGGAAGGGTTTCGACGTGCTGATCGACGCCGTGGCCCGACTTCACCCGACCCACCCGACGCTCGAATTGGTGATCGGAGGAACCGGTCGTGATGCCGACCGCCTGCAGAAGCGGATCGACGATCGGCGGGCTCCGGCACGCCTCGTCGGTCGCATCCGCGACGAGGACCTGCCGAGTTTCTACGGTGCTGCGGAGGTGTTCGCGATGTGCTGCCGTACCCGCTGGCTCGGCCTCGAACCCGAAGGGTTCGGCATCGTCTTCCTCGAAGCGGCGGCCTGCGGCGTGGCCCAGATCGCCGGCGCCAGCGGCGGGGCCGCAGATGCCGTCGTCGACGGCGAGACGGGCGTGGTGGTCGATCGGCCCCGCGATGCCGATGCGGTTGCAGATGCAGTTGCATCGCTGCTCGACGACGCCGATCGCCGAAACGCGATGGGGGAGGCGAGCCGGGCCCGGGCCGTGAGTGGCTTCGATTACGACGGGCTGGCGGCCACGCTGGCGACATCCCTCGCCGGCCTCGCCCGATGAGCGGTGATCCGATCATCCGAGCGAGTTGGGCCGGGACGGTGGTCTTCGGCGCGTCCGCGATTGCCGCCGCCCTGACCCGGTCGGCAGACATGGCCGCCGCCGCCGTGGCCCTTGCGCTGTTCGCCGCCGGCATCGCCGTGTTCTTCTGGGCCTATGCGGTGGCCGTGAACCGCAGCCGCACCGATGCCATCGGCATCGGTGGGCTCTTCTTTCTCGCCGGCCCCGGGACGGCTCCAATACCGGTGAAACGGGCGTTGTTGTCGAGCTTGGCTCTCCAGTCGCTCATCGGTCTCGGAACCGCCGGAGCCCGCCCATTCACGACCCTGGCCTTCGGCGTCCTCGTCCCGCTCTACGGCCTTTCCCTCACCGGTTTGTGGGGGGCGCGGAACGGTACCTTCGGCCGGCGGCAGCCCGGCCGCAGAACGCCTCCATCCGAGGGGTCGAGCAGCTAGGGTGAGCCGCCTTGCGACGAGTGCATCCGAGGACCCGTTGACCGACGAAGCCACCGAGCGGACGACCATCGCGGCCCCACCGGAAAAGTGCTTCGCCATCACGCTCGATTTCGAGCGCTATCCCGAGTGGGCCGGCGACATCAAGAGCGTCGAGATCATCGACCGTGACGCTGAGGGCCGGGCGACAACCGTTCGCTATCGGGCCGCCGCCATGGGCCAGAGCATCCGATACACCTTGGCCTACGACTATTCGGATGCTCCCCGCACGCTGAGCTGGGTGCAGACCGATGGCGACATCACCCGCAAGCTCGACGGGTCGTACGTCTTCGAGCCCAATGCCGAAGGCGGCACCGACATGACCTACCACCTCGTGGCCGAGCTCAAGGTCCCGGTCGTGGGCTTCATCAAACGGCGGGCCGAGCACCGCATCCTGGGTACGGCACTGCGCGAGCTCAAGGCGCGCGCCGAGTCCGCCAGTTGACCCAGCCGGCCGGTAGCGAGCTGTCCACCCGGATCCTGCTCTTCACGGGCAAGGGCGGGGTCGGCAAGACGACCGTCGCCGCGGCAACGGCCCTGCGATGCGCGGACGCCGGCCTTCGTACGATCGTCCTCAGCACGGATCCGGCCCATTCGCTGGCCGACGCCTTCGACGTACCTCTCGACTCGACCCCACGATGCATCAGCGGCGACCTCTGGGGCCAGCAGCTCGACGCCACCGAGCGGCTGGAGGAGACCTGGGGGGACGTGCAGCGCTACCTCGTGTCGGTGCTCGACTGGGCCGGCGCGGAGGCCATCGAAGCCGAGGAGTTGGCGGTCGTCCCCGGCCTCGACGAGATCTTCGCCCTCGCCGACATCAAGGCCTACGCCGAGTCCGGCGACTGGGACGTCGTCGTCGTCGACTGTGCACCGACCGCCGAGACGCTGCGCCTGCTGTCTCTCCCCGACATCCTCGGTTGGTACATGGAGCGGATGTTCCCCGCCGGCCGTTCGATCGCCTCGCTCGTGCGTCCCGTCCTCAGTCGGATCACGTCGCTTCCGATCGCCGGTGACGAGGTGTTCGTCGCCCTCCGCCGGTTCTTCGAACGTCTCGACGGGGTGAAGGCGTTGCTGAGCGACCCGAATTTGGCGAGCGTCCGGTTGGTCGTGAACCCCGAGCGGATGGTCATTGCCGAGGCGCGACGGACGGCGACCTACCTTGCCCTGTTCGGGTACTCCGTCGATGCGGTGATCGCCAACCGACTCCTTCCGGAGGCCATCACCGACCCGTGGTTCAAGGCGTGGAAAGAGGCTCACGCCGAGCACCTCGACGCCATCGTCGAAGACTTCGCGCCGGTCCCCGTGCTTCGCGCCGAGCTGGCATCCGAGGAACTCATCGGCGAAGACCGGCTCCGAGACTTCGGCCAGGTCCTCTACGACGGACTCGACGCCTCGGCCGTGCTTCATGTCGGGCGAGCAATGACGGTCGAGGCGAGAGGCGACGAGCACGTGCTGTCGCTCGAGCTTCCGTTCGCAGAGCGCGACGAGCTCGAGCTCGGACGCAATGCC
>JBKJLN010000198.1:0-2628 GCA_046596935.1 Acidimicrobiales bacterium | reverse complement strand
CGCATGGACTGCGCAAGGCAAGCATCTCCTGGCAAAAAATTCAGGTCTCTCCGCTGAGCGACGATAAAGAGGGTGTGAAACGGGTTCGGCCCGTTCGTACCGTTCGTCAGCAACGGCGGGACGAAACGGGCGCGTCATTGGTCGAATTCGCTCTCGTGCTCCCCGTGTTCATGATGTTGCTTCTCGGGATGTTCACCGGCGGCATCACCTACAGCCGCAAGCTCTCGATCGCCCAGGCGTCACGAGAAGGCGCCCGGTACGGCGCCACGCTGCCGCTTCCGGCGAGCCTCGACGCCTGGCTCACCCAGGTGTCGTCGATCGTGGTCGCCAGTGGTGACGGCGAGCTGGCGTCGGATATCCCGGGCCAGACCGTCTGCGTCGCCTACATCTCCTCGACCGGCATCGCCCGGAAGCGCCAGCAGGTGGGAACGGCGGTGAGCTTCGCCGACTCGACCTGCATCGCTGCCGACGGGCGCAACGAAGCGCGGGTCCAGGTCATCGCCGGGCGGACGTCGAAGTTCGAAGCCCTGGTCTTCAGTCGCGACATCGACCTGCGATCGAGCGCCGTCGCCCGATTCGAGTCGCCTTGAGCAACGGCCGCCGCGGTCGGGACGACGTCGGCGCCTACCTCGTTCTCTACGCCCTGTTGGCCGTGGGCTTCTTCACCATGGCGGCGATCGTCCTCGACATCGCCGCCCTCCGCCAGGGCCGCCGCGCCGACCGCACGGCGGCCGATCTCGCCGTGACCGCCGGGGTCACCGAACTGGCAGTGAACGATCCGTCGTCTTTTGTCGGGGCCTGTGATGCCGCATGGGGCTACGTCGTCGCCAACAAGACCGAGGCGCAGGGCGCGGTGACGCCGCCGGACTGCCCTGCGACCTTCCCGACGAACACCGCCTGCACCGCCTTCACCGCACCGCGTACGGCCACCGGCACCCTCGGCCCCTTGACCATCGAGATCACCAATCCGGTGCCCGACGGCTCGTCGTTGATGAAGGCGGAGACCCAGGGCGGCGACATCGACCAGTCCCCCAATGCAGCGGTCGACGGCGGCCCCTGCGAACGCATCGGTGTGCGGATCGTCCGGACCCGGACGTTCCTCTTCGCCCAGATCGCCGGCGCGCTGGGCGGAAGCACCGACGTGCACAGCGTGGCTCGGGCGCTCACGGCTTCGTCGACCACCGAAGTTCCGGCGGTTCTTGCCCTGGAGCCGACGGATTGCAGCGCCCTCGTCACCGATCCCGGGGGCGGGCGCCTGCGACTTGGCACCGGGGCCCAGGCGGGCATCGCCCTGGTCGACTCGGACGGCTCGACCTGCGCTCCGGGAACCCACACCATCGAGGCCGGTGCCAGCGGCGATGCAGCGGGCCGGATCGTGGCCTTTCCGTCCGGCTCGATGACCGGTCAGATCCGCTCGTATGCCCTCGGCCGGGCCACCTTCGCCAATGCCTACGACCCGGCGGCGGTCGCCAGCGGGCGCCTCAGCCCGCAGCCGACGCCGGCGCTCACCCGCACCGGGCGGGCGCTGATCGACAATCGTTACCGCTGCGGGACGTGTGGACCCGGCGGGAATGCGATCGGCCAGCTCGAAGCCAACCGCTCGGCCGGCATGCCTGGCGGTTCGGTGCTGTACACGGGGCCGTGCACACTCACTCCGCCCGGCATCGTGCTGGCCGGCGTCGACCACCTCTATGTCGACTGTCCCGACTTCGTGGTCGACACCGACGTCACCTTCCTGGGGACGTCGCTCACCATCAACGGGAATCTCCGCCTGCAAGCGGGCGCCTGTTTCGCCGTCAACGATGCGTCCTGCGGCGGCGCCGGCATCACTTCCCAGGATGCGGATGTCTTCGTGCGCGGCGACATATCCAAGGACGTCAAAGGACAAGCCCTCTTGCCCCGAACCTTCGTTTATGCAACGGGCTCGATGCAGATCGGGGTCGATCCGGACACCAGCGTCGGGAACAGCACCCTGTCGTGGACGGCGCCGACCGCCGGGCCGTACGAAGATCTTCTGTTCTGGTCGGAGGCGTCGACCCAGATGATCCTGGGCGAACAGAAGAACGTCACCCTCGAAGGCAGCTTCGTCGCCCCCAACGCTCCCCTCGCCCTCAATCCCCGCAACGGCGGCGGCGGGGTCACCGCACCGATGCAGGTGATCACCCGCTCGGTGCGAATCTCAGGCGACGGCACGTACCGGCTCCAGCCGGCCCCCGACCGAGCGACAGGAAGCCTCACCCGCCAGGTCCGCCTTATTAGGTAATAGCGCGAAGGAGGGCGGGCCCTTTCGGACCCGCCCTCGATTTCGGAACTGGGTTCGGCTACTCGGCTTCGGTGGGGGCCGTTTCTGCCTCGGGAGCTGAGGCGTCGCTCCCGCTGGCGCCGGTGGCGACCGCATCGGTGCCGTCGGCGTTGGTGCCGAACTCGCCGGCCAGGTCGGCCCAGGCCGCCTGCGACTCGGTTTCGGGCTCGAACTCGCCGTAGTCGATGTTGCCGATGTACTTGCCCTCTTCGTCGAAGGCGTGCTCACCGAAGTGCTCGCGGAACTCGGCGGCGACTTCGCCACCTTCCGCAGCCTGCTTGATCGACAGGCTGATGCGGCGACGCTGCAGGTCGAGATCGATGATC
>JBKJLN010000390.1:0-2915 GCA_046596935.1 Acidimicrobiales bacterium | reverse complement strand
CGAAGCTGCCCGGAGGAGGAGGAGGCGGGGGTGGTGGAGGAGGGGGTGGGGGTGGAGGGGGAGGCGGGAGATCGCTCATAACGCCAGTGGGTCCTTTCGTTCCGCCGGTGTGGCGTTTCGAACGGTACCGGTTGCACCCCTGCGCACGACGGATGCACGTCGTCGGGTCGTACCATGGATGCCATGGCCGAACTCAAGATCCCGATGCCGCCCACGTTCAGTTCCGTGGAAGAAGAGCGCCAGCATCGCAAGCAGCGACTGGCCGCCGGGTTCCGCCTCTTCTCCAAGTTCGGCTTCGACGAGGGAGTAGCCGGCCACATCACGGCGCGGGACCCCGAGCTCGAGGATCACTTCTGGGTCAATCCCTTCGCCATGCACTTCGGCCACATCAAGGCCTCCGACCTCATCCTCGTCAATCACCAGGGCGACGTCGTGCAGGGCGATCGTCCGGTGAACGGCGCCGCCTTCGCCATCCATTCCCAGGTGCACGCCGCCCGTCCCGACGCGGTGGCGGCCGCCCACTCCCACTCGACGTACGGGCGGGCCTTCTCGACGTTGGGCAAGCAGCTCTCCCCCATCACCCAGGACGTTTGCGCCTTCTACGACGACCACGCCGTGTTCGACGACTACACCGGCGTCGTGCTCGACGTCGAAGAGGGCAAGCGCATCGCCCACGCCCTGGGCGAGAACAAGGCGGCCATCCTCCGCAACCACGGGCTCTTGACGGTCGGACACACGGTCGACGAGGCCGTGTGGTGGTTCATCACCATGGAGCGCTCGTGTCAGGTGCAGTTGCTCGCCGACGCTGCCGGCACTCCGGTGCTCATCGATCCCGAGATGGCCAAGATCACCAGCGGGCAGGTCGGCTCGCACTTCGCCGGCTGGTTCAGCTTCCAGCCACTCTTCGACCGCATCGTCCGCGAACAGCCCGACCTGCTCGACTGATCTCGCGGCTGCGACCAGCCGGGCCATCAGGTCTGCCCACTCGGGCAGCCGCCCGACCCGTACCCTGAAACCCATGCCTCCCGCAGCGCGCATCGGCGACATGCACGTGTGCCCGATGCTGTCGCCGGCCGTGCCCCCGATTCCGCATGTCGGAGGGCCGATCATCGGCCCGGGCGCGCCGAAAGTGATGATCGGCGGGATGCCGGCGGCGGTCATGGGCGACAAGTGCGTCTGCGTGGGCCCACCCGACTCCATCATCCTGGGCAGCACCACGGTGATGATGATGGACAAGCCGGCCGCCCGCATGGGTGACACCACCGTGCACGGCGGCAAAATCGTGACTGGCTTTCCCACGGTGATGATCGGCGGTTGACCTTCGTCGAGCGGCGCCACTAGGCATCGCCGATGGATTGGCCCCTCCGCTTCGGCATCTTCCTCGCCCCGTTCCACCCGCCGCAACGAAATCCGACCCTCGCCCTCGAGCGTGACCTCGAGCTGATCGAGCGCTTGGACGAACTCGGATATCACGAGGCGTGGATCGGCGAGCACCATTCCGCCGGCTTCGAGATCATCGCCTCCCCGGAGGTCTTCATCGCCGCCGCCGCCCAGCGCACCAAACACATCCGCCTCGGCACCGGTGTGAGCTCGCTGCCCTACCACCACCCCTTGATGCTGGCCGACCGGATGGTGCTGCTCGACCACCTCACTCGCGGTCGCGTCATGCTCGGCTGCGGGCCCGGAGCGCTCCCCTCCGACGCCTTCATGATGGGTATCGACCCCAACCGCCAGCGGGAGATGATGGAGGAGTCGCTCGAGGCCATCCTCGCCCTCCTCGACGGATCCGAGCCGGTGACCCGTGAGACCGACTGGTTCACGTTGCGCGACGCCCGCTTGCAACTCCGCCCTTACACCCATCCCCGTTTCGAGGTCTGCGTCGCCGGCCAGGTCTCCCCCGCCGGGCCTCGGGCGGCGGGTCGCTTCGGCACCGGACTGTTGTCGATCGGCGCCACGAGTCGCGGCGGCTTCGACGTCCTCGGCACCCATTGGTCGGTGATGGAGGAACGGGCCGCCGAGTTCGGGCAGCCGACGCCCGACCGGAAGGCCTGGCGTCTCGTCGGCCCGATGCACATTGCCGAGACCGAAGAGCAGGCCCGCGCCGACGTGAAGTTCGGTCTGGCCGACTGGATCAACTACTTCCGCAAGGTCGCGGCACTTCCCCTCGCCCCCGACACCGAAGATCCCGACGAGATGGTCGAGGCGATGAACAATTCCGGGCTGGCGGTCATCGGCACGCCCGACATGGCTTCTGCGCAGATCCAACGCCTCATCGACCAGTCCGGCGGGTTCGGAACCTTCCTCTTCATGGCCAACGACTGGGCCGACCGCGAGGCCATGCTCCGGTCGTACGAACTCTTCGCGCGCGAGGTCATGCCCCGCTTCCAGGGGTCGACGGTCTCACTGGTCGAGAGCCGCGACTGGGCTGCGGAGAATCGGCCCACCTTCATCGGCGCCGCCACATCCGCCGTCATGAAGGCCTTCGCCGACCACGGCGCCGAACAAGCCGCAAAAGCGGAGTCGGCTACGACGACCTGACCCTCCCCCACCCTGGTTCTGGGGATGTCTTTCCCGCTCTCCGCGTGACAGAACTCCCCAGAACGAGGGTGGGAAGTGCCGCTAACCGAATTGAGCGGCGGGGCTCGGGTTGCCCTTGGTGGTGGTCGCTCCCCCGCCGTCGATCGGGCGGGCGTCGAAGGTAGGAATGAGATTGCGAGCGGCGCGGGCTTCGTCGACTCGTCGGACAGGAGCGGTGCGTGGAGCGGCCCTTCCGGCCTCGGCATTGCCGGCCTCGTGGGCCTCGCGGGCGATCGACTCCAGAGCCTCGGCGATGGCTTCGAGGGTTTGCAACGACTCGGTCTCGGTCGGTTCGAACATCAGGGCCTCATCGACGATCAGCGGGAAGTACACCGTCG
>JBKJLN010000119.1:0-5943 GCA_046596935.1 Acidimicrobiales bacterium | reverse complement strand
GCTGCCGTCCTTCATCCAGATCTGGAAGACGCCCTTGATGTTCATCTTCACCATGTCCTCCTTCTTCAGGCCGTACTTGGCCTCGAAGAGTTCGGGGAAGATGGCGTCGTCGAAGGTTTTCGAGCAGAGGAGCCCGATGTTGAGGGCGAACTTGCGGGCGACCTTGCCGGCCTTGCGCACCGACATGGCCGGCGGTGACGACGACTGGCAGCCCATGCCGACGAGCGCAAGCTTCTCGGCCCCGCCGGCGATGGCCTCGGCGTAGGCCATGGTGTTGGCCGAGTAGGTGTAGCGCGATCCTGCCGCCGCGAGCACCTCATCGCGGGTCTTGGCGACTCCGGGGATGGCCTTCCATGAACCCTTGTCGCCTTCGAGGTAACTGACGAGGGCGGCGTCGATGTAGCCCTTCTCCAAGCACCAGATCAACATCGCCGAAACGAGGCCGCCGTCCTGGCCCATCTTGTGCACCATCTCCTCCGAGGCTCGGGCGAGGATGATGTCCTTGGAGATGCCGCTGAGCTCGTCGGGGTTGCGGGCCCGACCGAAGAGGTGCTCCTCGATCTGGGGTTCCCAGGCCCGGAAGCGGGGACACGCTCGCGTGCAGGTGGTGCAGCCCTTCTCGCCGTGGATGCAGTTCTCGGGGCCGAGCTCCTCCTCGAGGTGGAACGGCTTGTAGATGCCGTCGGCGTCGTTGTAACCGAGCACGTCGTGAGGGCAGACGACCACGCAGCCGGCGCAGCCTGTGCAGAGGCCCGACGTCACGACCTCGCTGTAGAGCTCTTTCCATTGCTCAACCCAGCGTCCCGCCTTTTTGTCGGGTGTCGCAGGACTGGGCTCGGTGATGGCGGCCATAGGCGGAGAATCTAGGGCGCAGGTCTTCTTAGGATCGGTGTGTGCCTGAACTCCCCGAGGTCGAGGCGTACCGGACGCTCGCCGCCGCACGCGCCGTCGGGCGCAAGGTCGCATCCGTGGTGGCCGACGACGCCTGGTATCTCAAAGGTGGCATCGATGCCGCCGCCGTGGGCGCCGCGCTCACCGGGCGGACGTTCACCGAGGCGCGTCGGATCGGCAAGCTCCTTCTCCTCGACACCGACGGCGGTGGACCAACCGTCGGACTCCGCTTCGGGATGACCGGGCGCTTGTTCGTCGACGGTGCCGATGCCGTGGGCGAACTGCTCTACACATCGAAGGCCGACCGACCTGAGTGGGACCGCTTCTCGGTCGAGTTCGCCGACGGTGGCGTCCTTCGCATGCAGGATCCCCGGCGCCTCGGAGGCGTGCTGCTCGATCCCTCCGAAGCCCGCCTCGGCGCCGATGCAGCCACGGTTCCGCTGGCGACGCTGCGAGCGGCACTCGCGAGCAGCCGTGCGCCGCTCAAGGCGCGGCTGATGAACCAGACCCACCTCGCCGGCGTCGGCAACCTTCTCGCCGACGAAGCGCTGTGGCGGGCCGGCCTCGATCCTCGTCGCCCTGCTGGCGGGCTGACGTCAGCCGAGATGCGGCGCCTGCACAAGCACCTGATCGGATCGGTCGCTGAACTCAGCGCCCGCGGCGGCTCGCACACCGGCGACCTCCGTCCGCACCGTGCGCCCGGCGGCCACTGCCCGAAGGACGGCACCCCGCTCGCCCGTGACACCGTCGGCGGCCGTACGACCTGGTGGTGCCCCAAACACCAGCACTGACCCTGCGCCCATCGTGGAGCGTTTCCGGAACGAAGTGCGAGCTGTGGAGCGTTTGCGTGACGGGAGCCGTTCCGCAAACGCTCCACAGGCGCGCAACCGTCACCCAAACGCTCCGCTGGATCGAGCTGCGCCGGCGGCGGGCTCAGGCGGCGGAGGAGGTTGCGCCGGCGAGAGGGCGGCACCGATCGCAGGCGCGCAGGCCGGCGGACGTGGCCGAATCGACCGTGCGGAACTCGACCCGATCGGCGGAGCCGAAGGGCCGGACGGCGGCGCAGGTGGGGTGGCAGAACACGCCCGTGGCGGGATCGCCCACGAACCGCACGCCCCGAGCGGCCAGGCGTTCGAGCTCGTCGGGGTCGATGCCTTCGGCGATGAGGACGGCGCGCTTGGCTGGCGATCCGAAGGCGTAGTCGCCGATGCGGCCGTCGGTGCGCACGACGCGATGGCAGGGGATCAGCAGCGGCACCGGGTTGCGACCGAGGGCGGTGCCGACGGCGCGAACAGCGGCTGGCTTGCCGATCTCGGCGGCGATCCATCCGTACGGACGGACCTCGCCGGCGGGGATCTCCGCCGCCTTGTCGAGGACGGCGCGCTGGAACCCGCTGGCGGACCGGAGATCGAAGATCAGCGCCTGCGATGGTGCTCCGCCCAGCACGGCGTCGATGGACTCGACCAACGGCGCGGGGGGTGAAGGATCGGCCTCGCAGCTCCGGCGGAACCGGGCGGCGAAGTCGGCGGCGACGTCGTCCAGCGTCCGCCCGGCGACCACCAGACAGGCCGAGATTCCCTCGTCGTTGTAGGCCACGAGCACGTCGCCGACCGGGCTCGGGCGCACCACGAATCGATCGGGAACGAGCCCGAGCGCGGCGAGCACGTTCGGCAAGAGGGTCGGGGGCGCGGGGACGGGTCCGAGCCGCTCGAGGATGGGATCACTCATGAGAAGGCCTCCATTGGTTCGAGGATGGTGCGCAGCTTGGCGAGGCCGCGATGGACGTCGGCCTTCACCGTGCCCTCCGCTCGACCGAGGGCGACGGCGACCTCGGCATAGGTCAATCCGCCCGAGTGATGGAGGACGATCGCTCGACGCTGTGCCTCGGGGATGAGCCGAAGCGCGGCCGCCAACGCCTCCGCCGTCTCGGAGTCGACGGCGGCGTCGTGAGGCGACCGGTCATCAGCGACCGGATCGACTCGCGAGCCGTCCGCCTCCTGAGGGCGGCGAGAGGCGGTGCGGGCTCGGTTGCGGCACACGTTGACGGCGATCGTCGCCAGCCACGCCCGTGCCGCCAAGGCCTCTCGGCGATCGTCGTCGAAGGTCTGGAGCGCGCGATAGGCACGGACGAACGTGTCCTGGGCGGCGTCCTCGGCGTCGGCTCGACGATCCGTGAGACGGCGGGTGATGGAGAAGATCGCGTCCTGGTGAGCCCGTACGAAGTCGGGGAAGTCGCGATCGAGGTCCACGGCCAATGAAACACCGCCGAGCCCGCGATGGTTGCTAGGCGAGACGAGAAAGTTCGTGCAGGGCGATCGCCGTCGCCGTCGCTACGTTGAGCGAGTCGACCCCCGGCAGCATCGGGATGCGGACGCAATGGTCGGCGGCCGCCAGCGCGCCAGCGGTGAGCCCCGGCCCTTCGGCTCCCACCACGATGGCTCGGCGATGTCGTCCCGGGAGGGCCCGAATGTCGAGCGCGTCGGGCGCCGGTGTCATCGCCAACACCTCGAACCCGAGGTCGCGCACGAGCGCCAGCCCCGCCGCGCCCGCCGGAATGCGGGTGAACGGAACGTGAAGGACGTGTCCCATCGACACACGGACGCAGCGTCGGTACAGGGGGTCGCACGAAGACGGATCGAGGAGGATCGCGCCAGCCCCGAAGGCGGCGGCGTTGCGGAAGATGGCGCCGAGGTTCTCGTGATCGTTGACTCCTTCGGTCACCACGACCGTGTCGACGCCACGGCAGATTGCTGCGGCGTCGGGAAGCGGCACGCGGTCGACCGACGCCAGCGCGCCGCGGTGCAAGGGAAAACCCGAGATCTGATTCACGATGTCCTGGCCGGCGAGATACACCGGCACCTCGATGGCGTCGAGAACATCGCGCAGCCCCTCCCATCGCAGCGGGGTGACGAGGACCGCCCGCAGGGGATAGGGCGAGGCCAGCAAGCTGCGGATGACGAGGGCGCCCTCGGCGATGAAGAACCCGCCGTCGAGCCGGGCCTGCCCGCCGGTCGCCTTGCGGCGCCGGCGGAGGTCGGGATCCTTCAGGCGGACGAAGTCGGCGACCCGTTCGTCCTCGGGATCGTCGACGGGGATGGGATCGGTCGTGATCTCAGTCGGTGGTGAGGCCGACGGGGCAGGAGACGCCGGTGCCGCCGAGGCCGCAGTAGCCGTTCGGATTTCGAGCGAGGTATTGCTGGTGGTACTCCTCGGCGTAGAAGAAGGTGCCGGCGGGAGCGATCTCGGTGGTGATCTCGCCGAAGCCCGACTTGGTGAGCTGCCGCTGGAAGGCCGCCCGTGACCGCTCGACCGCCGCCGCCTGGTCGTCGTCGAGGGTGTAGATCGCCGAGCGGTACTGGGTGCCCGTGTCGTTGCCTTGGCGCATTCCCTGGGTCGGGTTGTGGCTCTCCCAGAAAACGCGGAGGATGTCGTCGAATTTCACGACGGCGGGGTCGAACACGACGAGCACGGCCTCGGTGTGGCCCGTGCGACCGCTGCACGTCTCCTCGTAGGTGGGATTGGGGGTGTAGCCACCGGCGTAGCCAACGGCCGTCGTGTACACGCCGTCGAGCTCCCAGAACTTTCGCTCGGCCCCCCAGAAGCACCCCATGGCCACGATGGCCGTCGAGAGGCCATCAGGAAAGGGCGGCTGGAGCGGCGTCCCCAGGACGAGGTGGCGATCGGGCACCGGCAGAGGCGTGGACCGCCCAGGAAGGGCTTCGTCGGCGGCGACCATCCGGGACTTCGACTTGGCGAAGAGCATGTGACGATTCTCCCCCGAATCGGCCGCTCACTGTCCGCGCCTCGGTTCGACGGGGGGTTCGTCCGGTTTGACCCGGTCCCCGGGCGTGTTCTGCGCTGACAGACTGAGGCGTCGCCGTACCGCCACGGAGCGCGGCGAATCGGAGGTTGTCATGGCTACCCGCATCGATCCCAAGGGCACCCCGGCTACGGGTGCGTCGGCCCGGGGCACGACAACCGCGGCCAGCCGGACGGCCAAGAAGGCGGCGACGAAGGGCAACGGTCGTGGCAATGGATCCGCGAGTGGTGCAAGCAATGGCAACGGGGCTGCAACCAACGGCGCCGTCCCGACCGATTCGGCGATGCAGGAGGTCCTGATCGCCCTCGAGGCCATGCGAGCGGGCGACTTCTCCGTCCGACTTTCGACCCGCAAGGCTGGCGTGGCCGGCGAGGTGGCCCGGGCCTTCAATGCTGTCGCGGAGCGCAATGCCAAGTTGCACGGCGAACTCAACCGGGTGGCGAGGGTGGTCGGCCGCGAGGGACGGATGGCCGAGCGGGTCAACGTCGGTGCTTCTGGTTCCTGGGCCGAGAGCACGGCGTCGGTCAACAACCTGATCGACGATCTCGTGCGGCCGACCAACGAGGTCGCTCGCGTGCTCGAAGCCGTGGCCCGTGGTGATCTCAGCCAGAAGATGAACCTCAACATCGAGGGCCGACCGGTGAGAGGCGAGTTCCAACGGATCGGCAACGTCGTCAACACGATGGTCGATCAGCTCGGGTCGTTCGCCGACGAGGTCACGCGCGTGGCGCGCGAAGTCGGCACCGAGGGTCGCCTCGGCGGACAGGCCAAGGTGAAGGGGGTCAGCGGGACCTGGCTGGCCCTGACCGACAACGTCAACGAGCTCGCCGACAACCTCACCAACCAGGTTCGCAACATCGCCCAGGTGACGACGGCCGTGGCCCGCGGCGACCTCACCCAGAAGATCACGGTCGAGGCCAAGGGCGAGATCCTGGAACTCAAGAACACCCTCAACGCCATGGTCGATCAGCTCGGGTCGTTCGCCGATGAGGTCACCCGAGTGGCTCGCGAGGTCGGCACGGAAGGCCAGCTCGGTGGACAAGCCCACGTGCGCGGCGTTGCCGGCACCTGGAAAGACCTGACCGACAACGTCAACTTCATGGCGTCGAACCTGACGACCCAGGTGCGCAACATCGCCCAGGTGCCTGCGGCCATGGCCATGGGCGACCTGACGAAGCGGGTCACGGTCGAGGCCAAGGGTGAGGTGGCCGCGCTCGCCGACACGATCAACT
>JBKJLN010000071.1:0-4483 GCA_046596935.1 Acidimicrobiales bacterium | reverse complement strand
GCGCTTCGGCAGGCCGCCGGTACGACCGATGTCGAGCGCCGATCTCGTTGTCTTGCTCTCGTTCACCTCCACGCCGAGGTCGGCTGCGGGGGCGACAAATCCGCCGTCCGGTGCGCGAACCTCGACCTGGCGAGTCGGCACGTCGGCGGCAACCGCGGCCACGATCCCGACGAGCTCCACCCGGGTTCGACCACTGACGTCTCTTCCGGCGAGCGTGACCCCCCGCAGGACCTTGCCGTCATGGACTCTGGCGTCGATGGCCCAGACACCGATGATGACCACGCCCACTGCGACCAGAGCTACCAGCGCGTAGAGGAAGCGACGGAGCGCACGGGGCACCCATCGACCATGGCACAGCCGTCGCGCAACCTGGTGGCATCGGCGTTCACTTGCTTCCGGCCTCGCTCTGCGTCGCTGGCGCTCCTTTCCGCTCGGCTGGCGCTCGTCGCTGGCGCTTCCTCCCACCGCGTGTGCGCTCGGTCCGTAGGATCCGCCCCATGAAGACCCGCCTGACCGACATCCTCGAAGTCGAACATCCCGTGATGCTCGCCGGCATGGGAGGGGTGTCGTATTCCAAGCTCGTCGCCGCCGTCTCCGAGGCCGGGGGATTCGGTTGTCTCGGCGCTTCGACGATGCAGGCCGACGAGATGGTGCGCGAAATGGAGGCGGTCAAGGCGGCGACCTCCAAGCCGTTCGGGGTCGACCTGCTCACGGCGGCGTCCCGCGACATGGGGGCCCAGGTCCAGCAGATCATCGACCACGGAGGTCGGGTGTTCGTCGCCGGGCTCGGGGTTCCTCGCGATGTGATCGAGCTGTGCCACGCCAACAACGTCCTGGTGATCAACATGTGCGGCAAGGTGCGCCACGCCATCAATGCCGTCGAAGCCGGCTGCGACATCGTCGTCGCCCAAGGGACGGAGGCGGGTGGCCACACCGGTCAGATCGCCACCATGCCGCTCGTCCCCCAGATCGTCGATGCCGTCGGCGATCGTGTGCCCGTGGTCGCCGCAGGCGGGATCTTCGACGGACGGGGGTTGGCGGCTGCGCTGGCCCTCGGAGCCGACGGGGTCTGGGTCGGCACGCGGTTCATCGCCACGCCCGAGGCCCGCGCCGTCGTGGGTTACAAGGACACCCTCGTCGCCCTCCACGAGGACGAGACGGTCGTCTCCCGGGCGTACACGGGAAAGACCTGCCGGGTCGTCCGCACCCCCTATACGCAGTACTTCGAGGAGCACCCCGACGAGCTGCAGCCCTTCCCGGCCCAAGCCGGACGGGCGATGAAGGATGGTGTCTTCCACCTCGGCGCCGACGAGACGGCCGAGGTCGACACCACCCGCGAATTCATGCCCGCGGGTCAAGGTGCGGGAGCGATCGAGTCGTTGATCCCGGCCGCCGACCTGGTGCGCCAGTTCGTGGCCGACGCCGAGCAGGCGCTCGGCCGCATCAACGGCTACGTCAAGGCGTAACGCTCAGTTGCGGGGTTCGGGCGGAACGGCGGGGCCGTAGGGCTCGTTGGCCTCGGTGTAGCAGTCAGCATGGAAATGCTCGACCCGCTTCCACGCCCCCGCCTCGTAGACGTTGGCGATGACCTGCTTGAGCTGGGCGCGGGCCACGAATTTCACCTGCGCACCGCAAAGCGTGCACATGGCGGAGTTGCCGGCTTCCACCGTACGTATGACCGCCCGGCTCGTCGTCATCGTCGTCGTCTTTGCCACGCCATAGTCATCGGCACGCTGTCCCAGAAATGTAGGTTCGCCCGCCATCCTTCCCCGTTTGGCCGGTTTGACGCTGGCGCTGAACAGTGTGAAAGTGCAAGCGGCGCCGGGTGCGTCGGGTGCGTCCGCCGTGCACCTGACCCCGGCGCTATTTTCGTTCAGTCCCGGAAGCGCCCGAGGCGGACGGCGTCCCCCACGACCCGCCTGACCTGGTCTTCCTCGGCGCCGGCTTCGACCAGCCGCCGCACCCCCGCCTCGACCTCGGCGGCCAGTTGTTCCGAAGGATTGCCCGGGGAGGGAGGCGTGCCACGGCCGCCACCGGTGACGGCCGTCGCCACGATCAGGCAGAGAACGGCGACGGCCGTGATCAAGCCGGTGGTCAGTGCGGCGCCGTTGTTGTCGGCGATCGAGCTGGCGATCATCCCGCCGATGCCGGCGACGCACACGGCGATCACGATGCGGCGGACCGAGCGGGGAGACATCGGGTCAGCTCCGGATCAGCGGCTTGTACTTCACCCGGTGGGGCTGGTCGGCGTCGGCGCCGAGGCGCTTCTTCTTGTCGACCTCGTAGTCGCTGAAGTTGCCGGGATACCAAAAGACGCTGGAGTCGCCCTCGAAGGCGAGCACATGGGTCGCCACCCGGTCGAGGAACCACCGGTCGTGGCTGATGACCACGGCACATCCGGCGAAGCCCAGAAGTGCGTCCTCGAGCGCGCGGAGGGTGTCGACATCGAGGTCGTTGGTGGGTTCGTCGAGGAGCAGCACGTTGCCGCCGGCGATCAGGGTCTTGGCCAGGTGGAGGCGGTTGCGCTCGCCGCCGGAGAGGTCGCCGACCCGCTTCTGTTGATCCGTGCCCTTGAAGTTGAAGCTCGAGACGTAGGCCCGTCCGTGCACCTCACGGCCGCCGACGACGAGGTTGTCGATGCCGCCGGTGATCTCCTCGTAGACGGTCGCATCGGCGTTGAGTGACGCCCGACTCTGGTCGACGTAGGCCAACTTCACCGTCTGGCCGACGACCATCTTTCCGGCGTCGGGAGTCTCCTGCCCCGTGATCATGCGGAACAGGGTCGTCTTGCCGGCGCCGTTCGGACCGACCACGCCCACGATGCCGCCGGGCGGGAGGTTGAAGGTGAGGTCTTCGATGAGGAGGCGGTCGCCGAAGCCCTTGGAGACGCCCTCGGACTCAATGACGATGTCGCCGAGGCGGGGCCCGGGCGGAATGAAGATCTCGAGCTTCTCGGCCCGGTCGCGGGCGCTCTGGGCCTCGCTCAGCAGTTCCTCGTAGCTCGTCAGACGGGCCTTCCCCTTCGACTGGCGGGCCTTCGGCGACATCCGGATCCACTCGAGTTCGCGGCTCAGTGTCTCCTCCCGCTTGTGGTCGCGCCGCTCCTTCTGTTGGAGACGCGTCTGCTTTTGTTCGAGCCAACCCGAGTAATTGCCCTTGTAGGGGATGCCCTCGCCCCGCTCGAGTTCGAGGATCCACTCGGCGGCGTTGTCGAGGAAATAGCGATCGTGGGTGATGGCGACGACGGTGCCCGAATAGTCCTGGAGGAAGCGCTCGAGCCAGGCCACCGACTCGGCGTCGAGGTGGTTGGTGGGTTCGTCGAGGAGCAGGAGGTCGGGGTGCTGGAGGAGGAGGCGGCAAAGAGCAACGCGGCGGCGTTCTCCTCCCGAGAGGGGCCCGATCTCGGCGTCGCTCGGGGGCAGCCGCAGGGCATCCATGGCGATCTCGATGGTGCGGTCGACGTCCCAGGCTCCCGTGGCCGCCAGCTTGTCCTCCAGGGCCGCTTGCTGCTCGCCCAACTTCTCGTAATCGGCCTCGGGATCGGCCCACTTGGCCATGAGTTCGTCGTAGGAAGCCAAGAGCGCCTTGATTTCGGCGACTCCGTCCTCCACGTTGGCGAGGACGTTCTTGGTCTCGTCGAGCTCGGGCTCCTGGGCCAGGTAGCCGACGGTGAACCCAGGGGTGAGGCGGACATCGCCCGTGTAGCCGTCGTCGACCCCGGCCATGATCTTGAGCAACGACGACTTGCCCGATCCATTGGCACCGATCACGCCGATCTTGGCGCCCGGATACATCGAGATGTGGATGCCCTTGAGCACCTCACGATCGGGCGGGTAGAAGCGCCGGAGGTCGCGCATGGTGATGATGAATTGGGGCGCCATGGCCCCGAAGCTACGCGAGGCCCCGTCGATGGCCCAGAAACCGGTCGTAAGTAGG
This sequence comes from Acidimicrobiales bacterium, assembly GCA_046596935.1. Taxonomy (GTDB): domain Bacteria; phylum Actinomycetota; class Acidimicrobiia; order Acidimicrobiales; family CADCTF01; genus DATLED01. The sequence goes on along the minus strand of JBKJLN010000071.1, from coordinate 547 downwards.
CTGGGACCGCGATGCCTGACGAACAACCCTCCACGTTCGGCCCCAACGCCTGGCTGGTCGACGAGATGTACGACCAGTTCCGGGTCGACCCGAACTCGGTCAGTGAAAGTTGGCGAGAGTTCTTCGCCGACTACAAGCGGGAGGAGGCGGCTCCGGCGCTGACCAACGATCCCGCGGTCGATGCCGGAGCGGCGCCCTCGACCAACGGATCCGTAACCGTCACGAACGGCGCGGCGGCGACGGCGGCACCGGCACCTGCGACCGCCCCAGCCCCGACCTCGACCGCCCCAGCCCCGGCCACTGCGCAGGCACCGCCAGCGGCGGTGGCTCCGGCGGCCGCGCCGGTGGCACCACAAGGCGACCCGATCCGGGGTGCAGCCTCGTCGATCGTCAAGAACATGGCCGCGTCGTTGACGGTGCCGACGGCGACGTCGGTGCGGCCCGTTCCGGCGAAGCTGCTCGAGGTCAATCGCAAGATCGCCAACAACCACCTGCAGCGCACGCGTGGGGGGAAGCTGAGCTTCACCCACCTCATCGGGTACGCCGT
>JBKJLN010000027.1:0-4385 GCA_046596935.1 Acidimicrobiales bacterium | reverse complement strand
GACCTACCTCAAGGCCTATCGCTCCTGGCACAGCTACCAGCAGGGCACCAACTTGAAGGCCTGGCTGTACCGGATCCTCACCAACACCTTCATCAACAGCTACCGGTCGAAGAAGCGCAAGCCCGACCAGACCGACCTCGACGAGGTCGAGGATCTCTACCTCTACCGCCGGCTCGGCGGCCTCGAGGCCGCTGCGGCCAGTCGGAGCGCCGAGGACGAGGTGATGGACCTCTTCACCGACGCCGACGTGAAGGGGGCGGTCGAGGCGCTGCCCGACACCTTCCGAATGGCCGTGCTGCTCGCCGACGTGGAGGGATTCTCCTACAAGGAGATCGCCGAAATCCTCGACATTCCGATCGGCACGGTGATGTCGCGCCTGCACCGTGGAAGAAAGGCGTTGCAGAAGGCGTTGTTCGATTTCGGTATGCAGAGAGGCCTCGTGGGGGATCGTGATGCCTGAGACAGACGACACTGTCGATTGCAACGCCGTGGTCAAGGAGCTCTACTCCTTCCTCGATGGTGAGCTGACCGACGGTCGCCGTATCCAGATCGAATCCCACTTCACCGGGTGCGTCGACTGCCACGAAGTGGTGGAGTTCCACGCCTCGCTGAAGATGACGATCTCCGCAAAGTGTCGCGAGGACGTCCCAGACGACCTTCGGCAACGGATCTATCTCGCAATCCAACGCGCCGGCGAGAGCCCGTCGGGAATAGGCGACCTTTAGCGGGAGTTAGTAGGAATTATGAGCGATACCATCGTCGGCGAATCCGTCAACGGGAGCGACCGTCCCTCGAAGGCCAACGCGTCGAACCGCCTGTGCCGTGAGCCCGAGTGCGAGACGTTGTTGTCGATTTACAACAACGGCAAGTTCTGTTACCTGCACGAGCCGATGGCCGTGCCCCGCACCCGGGGTCGCAAGATCGCCTAGCTCGATCGAGCGCCTAGGGAAGAACCCCGTTGTGCAGCACGCAGGCGGCTTCGAGCCACCTCCCCGTCAACGAACCTGATGGGTACCCGCACAGGAGGGAGAACGTCCGCTCGCCTCCTGCGAGGCCGTTCCAGAGATCCTCGAGGAACATCGCCCCCGCCGGATCCCCTCGCTCGGTGAGCAGGGCGACCATCTCGCCGTAGATCCGCACGTGGCCAGTGTCCGACGACCGGGCGACGCGAGCGATGGCCGTCCCCACGACGTCGACGAACCGGTCAGCCTCGAGGACCCCTTCCTCGCCGTGGATGCGAGCCAGTGTCTGGCTCCCCTCGAGCTCGCCCAGCCGAGCCAGCGAGTGGCCGTCGGCGAGCAGCTCGCCCCGGATGGCTTCCCGATGAGCTGCAGTGGCAACGATCAAGGCGCCATCGCCAGCGGCCAGCCCTTCCCCGAGAAATGCAGAGGTCACTGACACGAGCTGGGCGTCGTCGTCGTAGAAGTGGACGACGTGCGCCGATGCGGACGCAGGGTCGTCCACGACAGTGGTCATTGTCCGACATCTTGATGAATGTCCATGGACCGGTCCATAGCCCGAACGGGGGGTACCCGCCCTTGGAAGGCAATCGAGTGGGCGGCACCTCGACCCTCCGTTTCCTGCCTGCGACGACCCGGCTCTACGATTCGCCCATGGTTCCGTCGGTCGTCGCCGTGCTCCTGGTTGCTGCGAAGGTGTGGCACTACTGGCTGTCCTTCGCTCTCCTGATCCCGATCGTTCTCGGGATCATCGGCATGGCCGCCATGTACCTGGTCAAAGTCGTCGGAGCCAAGTACCCGCGGCAGTAGGTCTACCGTCGGCAGATGACTGAAGCCGTTGCCTGGGATCTGGCCGAGCGGGTGGCGGTGCGGGTGGCCGGGTCCGACCCGTTCGCCGACTCCTACCTCTACGCCTCCCTCGAGCCCGATTTCGCCGAGTTCACGGCCCAGGCGGAAGAGCTCGTCGCCGGAGTCACCGGCCTCCGTAGCCTCGCCGGCCCCGCCCGCTCTCGGGTCACCGATCGCGCCGGTTGGGTCCGGGCCAACATCGCCTCCTTTCAGCGACTCCTGCGACCGGTGCTCGAAAAGGTCGGTCCCCGAATGGAGGGGAGCCCCATGGCGCCGGTCAGCCGTCAGATCGCCGGGGCCCAGCTCGGGACGATGCTCGGCTGGATGTCGACAAGGGTTCTCGGCCAGTACGACCTGCTCCTGATCGAGGACGAGAAGCCCGAAGAACAGGACCTCGTCTATTACGTCGGCCCCAACATCCTCGCCATCGAGAAGCGTTTCGCCTTCCCGCCACGTGAGTTCCGCCTGTGGCTTGCGCTCCACGAGGTCACCCACCGCGCCCAGTTCACGGGCATCCCCTGGATGCGGCCTCACTTCCTCGGCCTCGTCGAGCGCAGCATCGGATCGATCGACCCGGACCCCAAGCGGTTCCTCGAAGCGCTGAAGCGGGCTGTCGGGCAGATGCGGGAGGGACAGAATCCCCTCGACGACGGCGGACTGGTCGCCATCCTCGCCGGGCCGGAACAACATGCAGTCCTGCAACAGGTTCAGGGGCTGATGAGTCTGCTCGAGGGCCATGGCGACGTCACCATGAACCGCGCCGGCGAGGGCCTGGTCCCGTCAGCCGACCGTTTCCACCGCACGCTCCACGACCGTCGTCAACAGAGCGGAGGTCCGGCGAAGTTGTTGCAGAAGCTCATCGGCCTCGACGCCAAGATGAAGCAGTACGCCCAAGGGGAGCACTTCATCGAGCGGGTCGAAGCTGCAGGCGGAACCGAACTGCTCGAGTCCGTCTGGCAGAGCCCTGAACAGCTCCCCGACCTGGCCGAGATTCGGGATCCCGACGCGTGGATCCGGCGTGTCCGGCCGCCGGCAGCGATCGCTCGGTAACCTCTCCTCACCCATGACTCCCGACTTCTGCGAGTGCTGTTGAGCACCGTGCTCGTCGTTGATGACGAGGCCGACATCCGTGAGCTCGTCCGGATCAACCTCGAGCTCGCTGGCCACTCGGTGATCCTGGCGGTCAATGGCGTCGAGGCGTTGGAGTTCGCCGTCGGGGAGCATCCCGACTGCATGGTCCTCGACGTGATGATGCCGGAGAAAGACGGCTGGGCGGTTCTCGAGGAGCTGAAGGCGTCGCAAGATCCGCTCATCGCCGAGATCCCGATCATCCTTCTCACCGCTCGCGCCGATGATCTCGACCGCATCCGGGGCGGCATCGAGGGGGCCGTCCGCTACCTCACGAAGCCGTTCTCCCCCGTCGAGCTCCGTGACGAGGTGGCCGACGCTCTCCGCGGGTTGCCCGAGCCGGAGAAGCGCCGCCGAGCCCAGACCGAAGCCCTCGAGCAACTCGCCCGCCTCGAGCGCGGTGACCGTGATCCGGCGCCTGGCGCCCGCGCACCGCGCCCCCATTTGACCAAGCTGGGGCGTGTGGCATCGCCGGACGTTGCTCCAGTCGAGCCCGCCATTGCAGCTGAAAAGGTGGCGGCGTTGTCCGACAAGCAACGCGAGCTCCTCCGCATGGTCAGCGACACGCCGACCGTGAGCGAAGCCGCCGAACGCCTCGACGTCAGTCGGTCGAATGTCTATGCGAGCCTCCGCCGCATCGCCCGCCGGCTCGACGTCCACTCGGTGCCTGAGCTGGTCCTCACAGTCCGCTCAGGCGGGTACCCCGGCGACGACTGACCCTGCGGGGGTGCAGGTCGGAGTAGACCCGTTGCTCGCCCGCTGCCGCTTTCCCGCTGCGGGTGCGAAGGTCACCTGTGCGGTGTCCGGAGGAGCCGACTCGCTCGCTCTCCTGGTGCTGGCTGTCGAGGCGGGGTGCGTCGTCACCGCTGTCCACGTCGATCATGGGAGTCGGGAGGGGAGTGGGGGCGAAGCCGACCTCGTGGCTGCCGCCGCCCGTCGTTTCGGCGCCCAGTTCGAGGCCCGCTCGGTCGACGTCAAATGGGGCCCGAACCTCGAAGAGCGTTGGCGCGATGCACGGCGAGGCGTCCTCGGGCCGGGCGTCCTCACCGGGCACACCGCCGACGACCTGGCGGAAACGGTGTTGCTCAACCTGATGCGGGGAGCGGGCCTCGATGGCCTCGCCGGGATTCGGCCAGGGCCGACCAAACCCCTGTTGGCGATTCGGCGGACCGAGACAAGGGCGCTCTGTGCGGCGGCCGGCCTGGTGCCCTTCGAAGACCCCACGAACGCCGATCCGTCCTTCCTGCGCAATCGCGTTCGGTTCGAGCTCCTGCCCCTGTTGGACGTCATCGCTGGGCGCGACGTGGCCGGGGTCTTGAGTCGCCAGGCCAGCTCCCTTCGCGCCGACGCCGACTTCCTCGAAACCGCCAGCGCCGACCTCGACGCCACCGATGCCCGTGCCCTCGCCGCAGCGTCGCCGGCCCTGGCCCGTCGCGCCATCCGGCGCTG
>JBKJLN010000459.1:0-5938 GCA_046596935.1 Acidimicrobiales bacterium | reverse complement strand
GGCATCCTCGAGGTGCTCGGTGGCAGCGTCCGCTCGAGTCGAGTGCAAGGACCCCTCGGCGAGGTCGTCGACGCTGAATGGCGATTGTCGTCGTCGCGTCCTCCCACGGCCGTGATCGAGATGGCCAGAGCGGCCGGCCTCGACCTCGCTGGCGGGGCGGAGTGGAACGATCCGCTCCGCGCATCGACTGCCGGTGTCGGCCAGTTGGTGATGGCGGCCGTCGCCCTCGGGGCCCGAAAGGTCGTCGTCGGTGTCGGTGGCTCGGCGTCGACTGACGGTGGACAGGGCTGCCTCGAGGCCCTCGAGCCCCGAGCCCGACTGGCCGGTGTCGAGCTGGTGGTGGCGTGCGACGTGACCACTCGCTTCGTCGACGCCGCCCGGGTCTTTGCCGCCCAGAAGGGGGCGACCGAGAAGCAGGTCGAGCTGTTGACGCGGCGCCTCGAACGTCTTGCCCAGGTCTATGAAGACACCTACGACGTCGACGTTCGCGCCCTCCCCGGGTCGGGTGCCGCTGGGGGCCTGGCGGGCGGATTGGCCGCCGTCGGCGCAGTGCTCGTTCCCGGCTTCGACCTCGTCTCCGACACCATCGATCTCCCTGCTCGCGTCGAGGCCACCGACCTGGTGGTCACCGGCGAAGGGTTCCTCGACGATCAGAGCTTCGAGGGAAAGGCCGTGGGCGGCGTGCTGGAGTTGGCAAGCGAGTTCGGCGTGCCGGCTCTCGTCATCGCCGGCCAGATTTTCGACGGACTCCCACCGTTCCGGGGCGATGTCACGGTGGTGTCACTGGTCGAGTTGTTCGGCGAGGAGCGGGCGATGAGCGACACCACGGCCTGCGTGAGCGACGTGGTGCGACAACACCTCGACGCGCTGGCCTAACGGCGCCCCGCGCAGAGCGAGGGCAAGATGCGGCGGCGTCGGGAGCGCCAGCGAGCAGCCGTCACCCGAGCGGCAAGCCCGCGCCGAAGGCGCCTCCCGCAGAGCGAGGGCAAGATGCGGCGGCGTAGGGAGCGCCAGCGAGCAGCCGCCACCCGAGCGGCAAGCCCGCGCCGAAGGCGCCCCGCGCAGAGCGAGGGCAAGATAACCCCGTGCAAGCGAACATCCGCAGCGCGGGGCAAGTGGCCTGGGCGCTCGTCGGCATGGCGGTCGTCATCGCCATCCTGGCGGCTCTGGCCTGGCGCGTCCGGGTGATCTTTCCGCCGCTGATCTTCGGGGGCGCCATCGTCTTCCTCCTCAACCCGCTGGTCTCCAACCTCCAACGGCGTGGTGTGCCGCGCGCCGCTGGTGCGGCCTTGGCCTACCTCGGTGTCGCGGCCGTGGTCGGCGCCGCCGGCGTTGGGCTCTTCCCGGTCGCCGCCGATCAGGTGCGCGAGTTCCGCCACGACCTGCCCGACATCGAGAATCGGATCGACTCCTGGCTCGACGACCGGGCCGCGCAGTCGGTCGGCACCTTCTATGAGTTCCGCCGCAGCGACGTCGAGAACGCCCTGTCGAACAACGGCGCCACCTTCGACGAGCAGGTGCAGTCGCTGCTTCGTATCGGCGGTGAGATCGCCCAGGTCCTTCTCATCTTCGTCCTCGCCCCGATCATCGCCTTCTACCTCCTCGTCGACGTTCCCCATCTCCGCCGTGTCGCCGTCGGGCTCGTGCCTGAGGCCGCGCGCGCGGAGGTGTTGGTCGTGGCTCGTCGCATGAACCGGGCCATCGGGGGCTTCTTCCGCGGCCAACTCCTCGTGGCGGTCATCGTCGGGGTGCTGTGTTCGCTCGGGCTCGGGATCGTGGGCCTCAAGTTCTGGTTCCTGATCGGGATGATCGCGGGACTCTTCAACGTCGTGCCCCTCATCGGTCCCTGGGTCGGGGGCGTTCCCGGTGTCGCCATCGCCCTCACCACCGGTAGCCCTGTGCAAGCGCTGCTCGTCGTCGCCGTCCTCGTGAGCGTGCAACAGATCGACAACCACTTCATCACCCCGCAAGTGATGCAGCGCACGGTGCACCTCCATCCCGTCGTCGTCATCCTCGCCCTGATCGCCGGCGGTTCGATCGCCGGGTTCTTCGGGTTGCTGTTGGCCGTCCCGACGACGGCCGTCCTCAAGATCCTGGTGAGTCACCTCTGGCGCACGTACGTGCTCGACGAACCCTTCGCCTCACGCGCTCCGGCGGTCGCGGGCAGTCACTTCACGGAGCGGAGGGCACTGGGGGATCGGCGCGTCCGATCGCCCCGCCCGTTGAAGGGCGACCTCGAGGACGAGCCGGGCCTGGGGGCGGAGTTCGTCGAGTGAGCGGTTGCGGTGCGACCGAATGCTCAGCTCGGTCTCGATCACTGCACCGTCCCCGAACGCTGCGCTGAGGTCGAGCACCAGCCCGAGGTCGACGCCGTAGCCGTGGACGAACGGGACGGAGACGAGGGCCGCACGCCACGCCGCGTACTCGCCTCCGAGCGGCTGGGCCAACGACGAAAGCGATGGATGGAGTAACTCGAGCGCCGGCCGGGCCACGAGCTCGTTGACCCGGCCACCGGTACCGCCCCGCCGGTACCGGCCCTTCACCATCACCGCCTTCGGATGAGCGATGAGTGCGTCGACGAGGCGGTGCACGTAGACGGGGTCGAAGTCGACGAGGTCGGCGTCGCAGAAGACCACGATGTCGCCCGCCGTTGCCGCAAGCCCTTTCCACATCGCCTGACCCTTGCCCGGGCCGGTCGCGTGCTCGACGAGAACGTCGCCCGCGGTGACGATTCGCGCCCCGGCGTTGCGAGCGGTGCGGGCCGTGTCGTCGGTCGATCCGTCGTCGACCACCACCACCTCGTCCACGGGCGGAGACAGCGCCACGATGCCGGCGACGACCTCGCCGATGGTCGCCGCCTCGTTCCGGGCGGGCACCACGACGCTGACGGTCGGTGCCCGCCGGCTCGCGTTGCTCGCGGTCGTCGTCTCAGAAGTCGGCTGGAGCATTGCCGCCATTGTCCCGTACCATGAACCGCAGTTCATCCAGAGCAGTCGAGGGACCGAGCCCGTTGACGCTGCGACAACCAGTCCTCCCCCCGGGGAACGACCAGGTGCCAAAGCTCGGAACGATGAGGAGACACCAATGGGATCCACCACCACTGCACCGTTCGTCGATGCCCTGCGCTGCCGGGAGTGCGCCCGCACCTATCCGGTCGAGGCCCTGCACGTGTGCGAGTTCTGCTTCGGGCCACTCGAGGTGGCCTACGACTACGAGGCCATCGCCGCGTCGGTCACGAGGGAGAAGATCGCCGCCGGACCGAGCACCATCTGGCGCTACGCCGACCTGCTTCCGGCGTCTGCCCAGAACCCGGTCAACCTCGGCGCCGGCTTTACGCCGTTGGTACGGGCCGACCGACTGGCCGCGGAGCTCGGCCTCGGTGAGCTCTGGATCAAGAACGACACCCTGAACCCGACCGGTTCGTTCAAGGACCGTGTCGTGTCGGTGGCGCTGACCAAGGCCCGGGAGCTCGGCTTCAAGGTGGCCGCCTGCGCATCGACCGGGAACCTCGCCAACTCCGTCGCCGCCCATGCCGCTCGCGCCGGGATGGAGTCGATCGTCTTCATCCCCCACGACCTCGAGCAGGCCAAGATCATCACCACGGCCGTCTACGGGGGCACCTTGGTTGCCGTCGAGGGCTCGTACGACGACGTCAACCGCCTCTGCGCCGAGCTCACGAGCGAGCACCCGGCGTGGGCGTTCGTCAACGTCAACGTCCGCACCTACTACGCCGAAGGCTCGAAGACGCTCGCCTTCGAGGTCGCCGAACAGCTCGGATGGCAGGCGCCCGACCACGTGGTCGTGCCCATCGCCTCGGGCAGCCAGCTCACCAAGATCCACAAGGGATTCCAGGAGCTGCACCAGGTCGGCCTTCTCGACGGAGCCGAGCCGCCGTCCGTACGCATCTCGGGCGCCCAGGCGACCGGGTGCTCGCCCGTCGCCACCGCCTTTGCCGAGAACAGCGACATCATCCGCCCCCAGCGACCCTCGACGATCGCCAAGTCGCTGGCCATCGGCAACCCGGCCGACGGCTTCTACGCCCTCGACATCGTCCGCAAGACCGGCGGTGCCATCGGCTCGGTGAGCGACGCCGAGATCGTCGACGCCATCCGCCTCCTGGCCCGCACCGAGGGCATCTTCGCCGAGACCGCCGGAGGCGTGACCATCGCCACGCTGGCTCAGCTCGCCGCCTCGGGCGTCGTGCGCAAGGACGAGCGGGTCGTCGCCTATGTCACTGGCAACGGCCTCAAGACCGTCGACGCCGTGGCCCCCCATGTCGGGCCGACCGCCACCATCGCTCCAACGCTCGACAGCTTCAACCGTGCCCTCGCCGACTCCGGCGTCACCTTCGAGGACTAGGACCGCCCGCCCCATGCCCACCCTCCGCATCCCCACGCAGCTGCGCACTCTGACCGGCGGGGCCGGCGAGGTCACCGTCGACGGTGCCACCGTCGGCGAGGCGCTGCAGGCCCTCGACGCCGCCCATCCCGGTTTCGGGGAACGGCTCTTCGATGCCGACGGCAAGCTCCGCCGCTTCGTGAACGTGTTCGTCGCCGACGAGGACATCCGGTTCCTCGACGGCACCGACACCGCGGTGACCGATACGACGACCGTCTCGATCATCCCCGCCGTCGCCGGCGGCTAAGTCGGCGTGGGGAGCGCCAGCGAGCAGCCGACGCCCGAGCGGCAAGCCTGCGCCGAAGGCGCCTCCCGCAGAGCGAGGCCAGAGTCATGACTAGTTCGGTCGGGGGCCGCGTAATGGCCTCACGATGCACCGGGAATCAGCCGATAGAACCTCCATGGCTGAGGTGCTCGTTGTCGATGACGATCCGGACATCCGGATGCTCGTGGCATTCGCCCTGGAGGATTCGGGCCATCAGGTGCGCCAGGTCAGTGATGGTGCGGCGGCCTTGACCGCCCTCGAGGTGCGGGCCCCCGACGTGATGGTTCTCGACGTGATGATGCCGGGCACCGACGGTTTCGGCGTCCTCCGCGGTATCCGCGCCCGGCGAATCGCCCCCGAGACGAAGGTCATCGTGCTCACCTGCAAGACCGAGGAGCGCGACCACCTCCGGGGGTGGGAGCTCGGCGCCGACGAGTACCTGACCAAGCCCTTCGACCCGGAAGAACTGGTGAATCGGGTGGCGTGGCTCGTTTCCTCGACCAAAGAGGCGCTGGCCGTCCGCCGAGAGGCCGAGCTGCAGAAGGCCGAGCTGCTCGACCGTCTCGAGGCCGCCTTCAACAAGAACCGGGCCGCCGCAGGCAGCAGGTAGCAAGCTCCTTTTCTGGCACTCACTTGCGTCGACTGCTAACGGGTGCAATCCTGTTAGCAGTCACCACCCCAGAGTGCTAACGCTTCTCACGCCTCGCGAGGCGTGGGAGAAGAAGGAGACAACACCCTCATGGCCAAGATGATTTCGTTCGACGAGACGGCCCGGCGTTCGCTGGAAGCTGGCATGAACCAGCTCGCCGACGCCGTCCGTGTCACCCTCGGCCCGAAGGGCCGCAACGTCGTCCTCGAGAAGAAGTGGGGCGCCCCCACGATCACCAAGGACGGCGTCTCCGTCGCCAAGGACATCGAGCTCGAAGACCCCTACGAGCGCATCGGCGCCGAGCTGGTCAAGGAAGTCGCCAAGAAGACCGACGATGTCGCCGGTGACGGCACCACCACGGCCACCGTCCTCGCCTGGGCCATGGTCCGCGAGGGCCTCAAGAATGTGGCTGCCGGCGCCAACCCGATGTCGCTGAAGAAGGGCATCGAGGCCGCCGTCGAGGCCGCCGTCGAGAGCCTGCGCATCCTCTCCAAGGAAGTTGATTCCAAGGAACAGATCGCCAGCGTCGCCTCCATCTCGGCTTCCATGCGCTCGGGGTCGGTCACGAAGTAGGGCGAGATGTAGCCCTTGTCGAGGCGCATGCCCTCGACCAGCTCCATCTCCAT
>JBKJLN010000426.1:0-3852 GCA_046596935.1 Acidimicrobiales bacterium | reverse complement strand
GGGCCTCACGTAGTCGTCGAAGTAGTCGAACTCCCACGGGTCGCGCATCTTCGCCGCCATCATCAAGGGCATCCCTGCCTTGTAGGCAGCCTCCATGGCGCGGTGAGGGCCCTTGTCCGGCGACATCCTTCCGAGGAAGAGGCAGTAGTCCCCGTCACCTGCACCGATGGGAAAGTCCGACGGCTCCAGTCCGTGGTGAATGACCCGAGCGATCGGGAGATCGGGAACGGGTCGCCGCTGCGCATGGCTGATGGCGATGATCGGTACGCGGCCCGCAACTCGGCGGTAGATGTCGGTGAGTTCGGTTCCGAATTGGTTGTGCATCGTCGTCGCGACGGGAAAGGGCTGGTCGGTTGTCGCAGCGAGCACCGGACCGGCGAGGGTGTGGTCGTGGACGATGTCGGCGCCCCACTCGGTCATGGCGTCGTAGGCCGCGAGGACGTGGCGGAGCTCCGGTGCACTGTGGTTCATGCGGCTGCCCTCAGCCTGATCCAGATGGTGGCGACGGGGAACGGCACAGGTGGAGTCGCCGGTGGTGAAGAGCAGCACCTCATGGCCGGCGGCCTGGTAGCCGGACGCCAACTGATCGACGATCAGCTCGATCCCTCCGTAGAGCACGGGAGGGATCGGGGCCCACGGAGGGGCGATCACGCCGATACGCATGGTCTCGATTGAACCACGACCGAGCGCGGCCCGATCGGACGGGGCACAGTACGGGTGTGGCTGATCGTCAAGCGCGAGCGGTATCAGACCCTCCGTGGCGACTCGTCGGCGAGTGCGTGCTCGGATGGGTGCGACCCGACCGCCTGATGCGTTCGCTCCTTCCGGATGGGATCAAGCCACTTCTCGGCCCGGCCGCTCTGGTGGCGGTGTCCTACGCAGACTCGCCGGTTGGGCCGTACCTCGAGCTCTCCCTGGCCGTGCCCGCTCGGATCGGCCTTCGGCCCGGGCTGTGCGTCGTCCTTCAGGTCGTCTCCCAACCCGACGTCCGACGCGCGTATCGAATGCAGTGGGGCTTGCCGGCGAGCGTCGGCCAGCTGAGCTGGTTCGAGGACGGCGCCGAGCGGATCCTGCGCTGCGACGACCTCGGCCTCGAGATGCGCGGGCATCCCGTGGGTCCACCCTTCCCCGCAGTGGTTCCGGTGCGGTCGCTCCAGCGCCGGTCGGACGGGCCCGTCGTGCTTCCTCGTCGCTTCGCCGGCCTCGTCCGCTTGGCGCGAACCACGGTGACGGTCGAACCTGGCGGCGCCGGTCCGGAGGTTGACGTGTTCCGACGTCTCGGCGGCACGCATCCCGGCGCAGTGATGCACGGCATCCGGCTCGTCGCTCGCCCGGCCCGCCATCCCGCAGGGCTCTGGTCATCGCTCCGGGCGCCACTACACGGTGTCGAACCGGCGTTCGCTAGAGTGACGCCCCGCACGGGCGCTTAGCTCAGTTGGTTAGAGCGCTGCCTTCACACGGCAGAGGTCGGGGGTTCGAGTCCCTCAGCGCCCACCCAAAAGCGCAGGTCAGAGCCTGTTAGCTGTGGTCCGGGACGATCCCGTATCTCGCGTGGGAACAACATGGGAACATGCCAGAAGGACTTGTCTGTGCGGACCCGGTTCATAGTGGACACCGTGGCCCCGGTAGCTGGCTGACACTTTCGGGACGCGGCCCCGGTACCTGGGCGACAGTGACCCCGGTTCCTGGCTGACACTGCCTGCCCCCGTCCTTAGCCGCCACCGATGAATCGCCGCAGCCTTGTCCTCAAGCTTCTCTCATCGGATTGGGGGCGCCGGCTCGCGAAGCCAGGCCAAGTCGCCCGCCTTGGCGCATCGGTGGGACGCCTTGTCTGAGTCGGTCTTGCGCCCCCGTGACAGCCGAGGAGTTCCATCGTCGGTCCCGGGTTGGATCCCGGGTCAACGTCGAGGTGTCCTCGTCGCCGCCGGACAGGCGCACCACCCCGGATTGCGGTCGTCCCGCATCGCTACCTATCGGGCTAGATAACGCAGGATAGGCGCTGCCGGAGACTGTCGCGGTCCGTCGTTCTGTGCGGCTTCGTGAAACGCCAGATCGCCGACTTCGTCCCGCCAGCGCGGTGGGGCGCTGATACTTACGACTGGTCCACCTCGTAAGCCATCTCGGCGGACTGTCCGATCGAGATGTCGACAATCTATCGATTGGCAGTGCATCAAAGCAGTATGATGTAATGGTTGGAGTGAACCCGATGCAACCGCCCGAAATCCTCGGAGCGCTCAGCGATCCCCTGCGTTGGCAGCTGGTTGTGGAGCTCGGTCGTAGCGACCGCAGAGTCGGCGAGCTCGTGCAGCTCGTCGGGAAACCGCAGAACTTGGTCTCGTACCACCTCGGGCAGCTCCGACACGCCGGCATTGTCAGCGCCCGGCGCAGTTCGGCCGACGGTCGCGATATCTACTACCGGGCCGAACTGTTCAGGTGCCGGGACCTTCTCGGCGAAGCCGGACGATCGCTCCACCCCGGTCTCTCGCTTGCACCGACGCCACCAGCCCATGCTGCGCGTCGAGGGGACCGACCGCGACTTCTCTTCCTGTGTACTGGTAACAGCGCCCGCTCTCAGATCGCCGAGGCGCTTGTCGAACACCGTTCGGCCGGCGCGGTCGAGGCCCGTAGCGCTGGCAGCCATCCCAAGCCGCTGCATCCCAACGCCGTGCGGGTCATGGCCGAGCGTGGAGTCGACATCTCCGATCACCCCACGAAGTCACTCACCCGGTTCGCTCGCAGTCGATTCGATCGGGTCATCACGCTTTGCGACAAGGTGCGCGAGATCTGCCCCGAGTTCCCGGACTCGCCACCCGTGGCGCACTGGAGCATCGCTGATCCTGCCGCAGCAGGTGACACCAACGAGACGACGTACCTCGCGTTCCAACACGTCGCAGACGAAATAGAGGGTCGCGTGGCGCTCTTGCTGGCTGACCTACCAACCCGACCGGTCGAAAGGACCCAACATGGCTGATTCCGAGATCGTAAATGTGCGCTACTTGGTCGATGACGTCCCTGCGTGCATCGACTTCTATACCCGGTACTTCGGGTTCGCCGTTGGCATCTCGAGTCCTGCCTTTGCGGACGTCAGTCGAGGAAACCTGCGGCTCCTCCTCTCCGGCCCGCAGAGCTCGGCCGGCAGGGCGATGACTGATGGGGAACGGCCGGGGCCGGGAGGTTGGAACCGAATCCACCTGATCGTCGACGATCTCGACAGCCAAGTCGCCCGACTCACGGCGGAGGGGGTTCAATTCCGCAACGAGGTCGTGACTGGACCTGGCGGCGCACAAGCTCTCGCCGTCGACCCCTCGGGAAACCTCATCGAGCTGTTCCAACCGGCGGCCGTGTCGTGAGCGGACAGTTCCTTTGACGATCACCGCCGTACCCGTGGACGCTGCGCACGACCAGGAGAGCGAAGCGCGGTTCGCCGGTGACGCGCCGGTTGAGCTCGCGGTGGCGTTCACCGACCTCGAGGACTTCACCACCTACACGGAGGCCGAGGGCGACCACGCGGCGAGCCGTCTGCTGAGCCGCCACCAGCAGGAGTCGGGATCGATCGTGCGCAGCTGGGGAGGACGCGTGCTGAAGCTGCTGGGCGACGGCCTCATGCTCACCTTCCCGGAATCGGAAGCGGCCGTTCTCGCCTGTCTCGCACTCGGCGAGGCGGCGCCACTTCCCCTGCGGGCCGGCATCCACTTCGGGAAGGTGCTGGTGACGAGCGACGACGTCATCGGCCATGCAGTGAACCTCGCGGCGCGCGTCGCTGAGTCGGCAGAAGACGGCGAGCTGGTGGTGACCGACGCCGTGCGAACAGCAATGGCCAACGTCTGCGACGTCGTCTTCGAGGGCCCGCAC
>JBKJLN010000247.1:0-3786 GCA_046596935.1 Acidimicrobiales bacterium | reverse complement strand
CCCACCTGCTGGTAATAAGCGATGGCCGAGCCCGGGCTCTGGTAGTGCATTACGAAGCCGAGGTCGGGCTTGTCGAACCCCATGCCAAGGGCAGAGGTCGCCACGAGCACCTTGACGGAGTTGTCGAGGAGGGCGGCCTCGGCCACCAGCCGATCACGGCCTTCGGAATCGCCGCTGTAGGCGAGGGCGGCGATGCCCTGACGAGAGAGCCACTCGGCCACCCGGACGGCGTCGTGGATGGTCAGGCAGTAGACGATGCCCGACCCCGGCAGCGTCGGCACGACCTGGGCCAGCCACGCCAGACGCGACGCCGGTTGGGGCAGGTCGACGACCGAGAGCGCAAGGCTCTCACGATCGAGCGGGCCGCGAATGACTTCGAGATCGTCGCCCAGCTGCGACACGACATCGACCACCACACGGTCGTTGGCCGTCGCCGTTGTGCAGAGCACGGGCACACCTGCGGGAAGGTCATCGAGCACCCTGGCGATGCGTCGGTAGTCGGGGCGGAAGTCGTGGCCCCAGTCACTGATGCAATGGGCCTCGTCGACCACCAACATCCCCACGGTGCCGACAAGGTCGGGCAACACCTCGCGACGGAAGCGCACATTGTTGAGTCGCTCCGGCGAGATCAACAACAAGTCGATGGCGCCCGATCGCACGCCCTTCTCGATGTCGCTCCAGTCATCGTGATTGTCGCTGTTGATGGTGGCCGCCACCACGCCGGCGCGCTCGGCGGCGGCGATCTGGTTGCGCATCAGGGCCAGAAGCGGCGAGATGAGCACCGTCGGCCCGGCACCGGCATCGCGCAACAGGCGGGTGGCGACGAAATAGACGGCGCTCTTGCCCCACCCCGTCCGCTGCACCACGAGCACTCGCTGCCGGCGTTCGACCAACGCCTCGATCGCCTCGAGTTGTCCGTCGCGGAAAGCGGCGTCGGGCCGGGCCGTCAGCCGGCGGAGAAGGGTGGTTGCATCGTCGGCGGGCGCCATACGACCACTACAGCATGCAGGTGCGACAACCTCAGTGGCGCAGTGAGCCCGTGTCCTGTCCGGTCGCCGTCCACAACGTCGCGTAGTGGCTCTCGGCGTCGGCGAGGAGGTCGGTATGGGTGCCCCGTTCGATCAACCGACCATCGCTGATCACGAGAACCTCGTCGGCTCGCTCGGCGACAGCGATGCGGTGAGTGATCAACAGGGTCGTGCGGCCGAGCCCGCACACGGCGTCGAGCACCGTGGCCTCGGTGTCGGCATCGAGCGAAGCCGTGGCCTCGTCGAGCACCAGGACATCGGGCGCCACGAGCCACATGCGAGCAAGGGCGATGAGTTGGCGTTGTGCCGCTGTGAGGTTGCGTCCCTCTTCTTCGACGACGGCGAGAAGCCTCGCATCCACCCCGGACAGCGCATCGAGCGCCCCCACCTCCGCAGCCGCGTTCCGAATCTCGCCGATGCTCGCCCCGGGTCGCCCGTAGGCGATGTTCGACGCCACCGTGCCACGGAACACGAAGGCATCCTGGGGAACGACGCCGAGTCGCCGTCGGTAGGACATCAGGTCGAGATTCCGGAGGTCGTGGCCGTCGACATGAACCCGTCCGCCGGTCGGGTCGTAGGTGCGGCCAAGGAGCTTCGCCACACTCGACTTGCCGGCGCCCGTGTAGCCGACGACGGCCACGATTCGTCCGGGTTCGACGCGGAACGAGAGGTCGTGCACCACGGGCCGCGCCGTGCTCGGGTAGGCGAACGACACCTCTTCGAAGACCAGTTCACCGGCCAGTGGTGGGCACTCGGTGGCGGAAGAACGGATCTCGGGAAGCAGCGGGACGGCGAAGGGGAGCGCCAGCTGACGGAACGAGACGCGCGCCTGGACGTACTCCTGCCACAACCGTCCGAGGAGGCGGATGGGCCGGAGAGCCGAATCGAGGTAAAGGCGCAGCGACACGACCGTGCCGACGGTCAGTGCTCCGGTCAGCGCCAAGTTTCCGGCACGCCAGTAGATGGCCGCCGCCGCCAACGCCAGCATCAGCTGGATGCCGGCGATGTAGCTGTTCGACACCGTCGCCGCCCACTTGCGGGCCGATCGGAGTTCGCCGCCGTCGGCACCGAAATCGAGTCGGGCCCGCCGCTCGGCCCCGAACGCTTTGATCACGTAGCGGCCGGCGAAGTCCTCCTGCAGTCGGGACACCACGTCTCCGAGGCGACGGCGGCTGGTCGCAAAAGCGCGGTCGGCAACACCGATCTGGCCCCACGTCGCCGCCAGCACCACCAGCGCGAACGGCAACACGATCAACGCCACTTGGGGACTGAGCAACGTCATGATGCCCATCGACCCGAGGAAGAGGGCGACATTCGACGCCAGCTGATACATCCCCGGCTCCCCGAAGCCGCTGCCGAGGAACCGTGAGATCTGATCGATGTCGTGAACGACCTTGGCCGACACCTGCCCGGGGAGCTCGCGGTCGTAGTAGTCGACGCCGAGCCGACTGAGCCGCTCGAATACCCGACGGCGAAGGCCGTAGAGCACGCCCTGGTTCACCTTCGCGCTGGTGATGCGGAACAGGAACTGTCCGGCCCCGACGGCGACGGCCACCAGGATGAGGCCGAGCGCCAGTCGGTCGGTGGCGCCGGTGTTGCCCTCGCGAACGAAGTCGGCAGCCTCGCCGAACACGAACTCGGGAATGAGTCCGACCGCCGTCAGCCCGAGCAGCACGCCGACGGCTTGGGCGACCCGCTTGCGCTGCGGCCCCAACATGGCCCGGAGACTCGGCGCCTCGTCGGCCCGACGCGCCGCCTCGTCAGGGAAGTCCGGCCGATCGCCGCTGAGGGTGATGCCGGCGAGAATGTCGAGCAGGCGCGGATCGTACGGCGTGGCGTCGGCGACGCTCGCCCACACACCGGCCTCCGGCGCCTCCACCTTCCCCGGGCTCGCCAGCCGACCATGCGAACCTCCGGGCGGCAGGTCGACGACGACGTCGGCAAGCGCCTTGGGGCCCGGCCGTCGCGTGATGCAGAGCATTGCGGTGGCGGGAGCATGAGCACGCACAGATCGGAGGATCTCCACTTCGCGCGACGGGTTCACGGCGGAGAGGGCATCGTCGAGGATGAGGACGCGGGGTGGCGCCACCAGCGCTCTCGCCAGGGCCAACCGCTGCCGTTGGCCCCCCGACAGGGTCATGCCCCGGTCGCCCAGGGCCTCGTCGAGTCCGCCCGGAAGGTCGTCGACGATCTCGGCTGCGCCGGCCGCAACCAGCGCGGCTCGCAGGACGACGTCGTCGATGCGGAGGTGAGGGTCGGTGGCGCCGGCCAGAGCGCCGATGGTCAGGTTCTCGCGCACGCTCCGAGCGAAGAGGAACGGCTCCTCGCTCACCAGATGGGCGGCTCGGTGCATGTCGAGCGGATCGATGGTGCGGACGTCGACCCCGTCGAGGCGAACATCGCCCTCGCTCGGCGCCAGAAGCCCAGCGGCCAGCGCGGCGACGGTCGACTTCCCCGAACCGGGGCCCCCCGTGAGCACGGTCATCGAACCCGGGTTCACCGACAGATCGAGATCGGCCAGCACCGTCGTATCGCCGAAGCCCACACCGACCCGGGAGAACTCGAGGCCGCTCGATCCCTCGGGAAGGGCCGTGAACTCGAGGTCGACCTCGGAAGGCGCGAGGGCCAGGAGCTGGGTGATGCGGCCGGCGCCCGTCTTGGCCAACTGCCACAACGACACCAGCTCGTCGAGGTATTGGGCGATGTACGTGCCCTCGACGAGGAACGTGTAGAAGATGACGAACTTGCCGAGGCTGAT
>JBKJLN010000187.1:0-7270 GCA_046596935.1 Acidimicrobiales bacterium | reverse complement strand
TGCACCCTTGCGGGCGCCGTACCGCTTCTCGAAGCGCTCGACGCGGCCGCCGGTGTCGACGAGCTTCTGCTTGCCCGTATAGAAGGGATGGCACTCGTTGCACAGCTCGACGGAGAGCTCGTCCTTGGTCGACTTGGTGGTGAAGACGTTGCCGCAGGAGCACTTCACGGATGCGTCGTCGTACTTGGGATGGATGTCGGCCTTCATGATCTCTCCTACGAGGGGTGGTACGGCGGGTACAGGATAGAGCTAGATCGAGCCGCCCTGGCCCTGGGCCTTTGCGACCTCAGCCAGGAACTCGTCGTTGTTCTTCGTCGTCTTGAGCTTCTCGATGAGCAACTCGAGTGAGCGGGCGGCCGAACCGTCGTCGGCCAGACCGTTGAGGACCCGACGGAGGCGGTAGACCAGCTCGAGCTGCTTGCGCTCGAACAACAGCTCCTCGTGACGGGTGGATGAGGCGTTGACGTCGATCGCCGGATAGATGCGGCGTTCGGCCAGGCGCCGGTCGAGCCGAAGCTCCATGTTGCCGGTGCCCTTGAACTCCTCGAAGATGACGTCGTCGGCTTTCGATCCGGTCTCGACGAGGGCCGTGGCGAGGATGGTCAACGACCCGCCCTCCTCGATATTCCGGGCCGCTCCGAAGAACTTCTTGGGCGGATAGATAGCCGCCTGGTCGATGCCGCCGGAGGTGAGACGACCCGATGCCGGCGCCGAGAGGTTGTAGGCCCGGGCGAGGCGGGTGATCCCGTCGAGGATGATCACGACATCGCGGCCCACCTCCACCAGCCGTTTGGCCCGCTCGATGGCCAGCTCGGCCAGCACCGTGTGCTCTTCGGAGGGGCGGTCGAAGGTGGAGGCGACGACTTCTCCCTTGACGTGGCGGCGCATGTCGGTCACTTCTTCGGGGCGCTCGTCGACCAGGAGAATCATGAGGTGGACATCGGGGTTGTTGGCCTCGATCGACGTGGCGATCTGCTTGATGACCGTCGTCTTGCCCGCCTTCGGGGGCGAGACGATGAGGCCGCGCTGGCCTTTGCCGATGGGCGAGATGATGTCGATGATCCGCGCCGTGATGTCGGCCGGACGACCGGGTTGCTCCATCTTCAGCTTCACGTCCGGGAACAGCGGCGTGAGATCCTCGAACCGGACCCGGGCGCGCGCCTCTTCGACGGAGAGCCCGCTGACCTTCTCGATGCGGAGGAGGGCGCCATACTTTTCGCTGCCCAACGGCGGGCGGGCCTCGCCCTCGATGTAGTCGCCCTTGCGCAGGGCGAACCGCTTGGCCTGGCTGGTCGAGACGTAGACGTCCTTCGCCGCTGGGAGGTAGCCGTTGGTGCGGACGTAGCCGTAGCCCTGCTCGGTCAGGTCGAGCAGGCCGGCAACGGCCACGAGGTCGCCCTGGTATTGCTGCTCGGCCGTCTGCTCCTGCGCCCTGAAGTTCCGGTCGGGGAACTCACGGTCGGGGCGACCGTCGCGCCCACGCCGCCGCCGGCTCCGGCGGCTCGTCCCGTCGTCGAACGCGCCCTGCTGGCCCTGATTGCCGCTGCCCTGGCTGCCGTTGCCTTGATTGCCATTGCCCTGATTGCCATTGCCCTGATTGCCATTGCTCTGGTTGCCGTTGCCCTGTGCACGGTCACGAGGGGGCTGCGACCCATTGCCCTGGGAACCGTTGCCCTGAGGAGGCGAGGAGTTGGGATTCGCCTGGCCATTGCCTCGCTCGGGGCGGGCGGAGGCCTCGTTTCCGTGTTGTTCCTCGTCCTCGATGGCCTCCTCGATTCCGAGGGCGTCGGCCATGTCGCTGTCACCGTTCGGGCCCTGGGGGGCGCGTTCGGTCTCCGACGGCGGCGTGCGGTGCTCTTCGCCGCCCTCGCGCGTCGGGCTGTCCCCCGTCTCGTCGGCTTCTCCGCCGGACGACACGAGGACATCGCCAGAGGGAGGCGTCGACGAAGAATCGACTTCGGTCGGGGCGGCCGCCGCCTTGGCGCGCGGTGTGCGCGCCCGGCGGGGTTTGTCGCCAGCGTCGGCGGCATCGCTGCCCGTGCTCGCCGCAACAGCCGGCGCTGCCGGCTCGACGCCGGCGGCAACGAGGATGGTCTGGATCAGGTCGGCCTTCTTCGTCCGTGTCCCTGGCTTGACGCCAAGAGCCTCGGCGATGGTGTGGAGCTCGTCGCGTTCCTTGCGCTCCAGGACCGAGCGTTCGAGCGCTTGCTCTCCGCCCATGGGCACCTCGCTTGCTTCCTCGGTGGGAGGGGGTTGATCGAGGTACGAGGATGTCGGCGAATGCCAGCCTCGCACCTCAGGGGTACAGCAACGTCGGGAGAACCGCGTTTCCAGGGAGGGTGGGGCGTGGTACCTCTGCCCGCAACCCGTGCCGCCGTTCCCCTGCGTGAACGCCAGGGCCGGCAGACGATTCGCCCCGCATGGTACTGGCCGGCGGGGGCTCCGGCAAACACGACGGTCGAGCTAGATGCCGAGTTCCTGGGTGATCGCTGTGTAGTCGGCATCGATGGCCTCGGGCACGGCGATCTGGCCGATGGCGGTGTCGGGGTCCTTCAGTCCGTGGCCGGTGAGGACGCACACGACATCGACTCCGGCGGGCACGCCCACCTGGAGCAGCCCCGCAACCGACGCCGCTGACGCCGGCTCACAGAACACCGATTCCTCGGCAGCCAGGAATCGGTAGGCGGCGAGGATCTCGTCGTCGGTCACGGCGCGGATGGCGCCGCCCGATTCGGCCGCCGCCGCCAACGCGCCGTAGCCCGAGGCCGGCTTGCCGATGCGAATCGCCGTCGCCACCGTCTCGGGGTTCTCGATGTCGTGCCCGTCGACCAACGGCGCCGCGCCGGCGGCCTGGAACCCGAGCATCATCGGCAGGCGGGTGGTGCGGCCGGCGTCCTGATAGCGGCGGTAGCCCTTCCAGTACGCAGTGATGTTGCCGGCGTTGCCGACGGGGATGCAATGGACGTGGGGCGCGTCACCGAGCACGTCGACGACCTCGAAGGCGCCGGTCATCTGGCCGTCGATGCGGTAGGGGTTGATGGAATTGACAACGGTGACGGGCGCGCGTTGCCCGAGGTCGCGAACGATGTCGAGGGCGACATCGAAGTTGCCCCGAATCTGCAGCACCTTGGCGCCGTGAATCAGCGCCTGGGCCAACTTGCCGAGGGCGATGTACCCCTCGGGGATGAGCACGGCGCACGTCAGCCCGGCGCGTGCGGCGTAGGCCGCGGCCGACGCCGACGTGTTGCCGGTCGACGCGCAGACAACGGCCTTGGCGCCCTCCTCCACGGCCTTGGAGATGGCCAGCGTCATGCCGCGATCCTTGAACGACCCCGTCGGGTTCAGCCCCTCGAACTTGAGGTAGACGTTGGCCCCGACACGGTCGGACAAACGCGGCGCTGGGAGCAGCGGCGTGTTGCCTTCCTGCAGCGTGACCACCGGCGTGCCCGCCGAGACCGGGAGGAACTCCCGGTACTCCTCGATGAGTCCGCGCCAACCGGCCGTGCCCACGCCGCTACTCCTGGCCGACGACGCGAAGCAACGTGCCGATGCGGTCGACACCGTCGACCTCACGCAGGTCGGCCAGGGTCGCCTGGATGGCCCGCTCGGGCACCTTGTGGGTGATGAGGATGAGCCGAGCCTCGGCGCCCAGCCCCTCTTGTTCCATGGAGACGATCGACACGTCGTGGCTGGCCGTGACCCCGAACACGTCGCGCGCCACGCCGGGACGGTCGGCGACCTCGAGGCTCAGGTAGTACTGCGATGACAGTGCATCGACCGGATGGATGACGGCCCGTTCCATCGGAGACGTCCGCCCGATTCCACCGGTGCGCAGATTGTGCGATGCATCCAGGAGGTCACCGAGAACCGCACTTGCGGTCGGCATGCCACCGGCTCCTCTTCCGTAGAGCATGAGTTCACCGACGGCCTCGCCCTCGATGAACACGGCGTTGAACGACTCCCGCACCGCCGCCAGCGGGTGGGTAGTCGGGATCATCGTCGGGTGCACCCGAACGGCGACCTCGTCGCCGACCCGCTCGGCAATCGCCAGCAACTTCACGGCGTAACCCATGCGGGCGGCGAAGGCGATGTCGGCGGCGGTCACGCCGCTGATGCCCTCGCGGTAGACGTCGCCGGCAACGACGCGCACGCCGAAGGCGATGCTGGCCAGAATGGCGGCCTTGGCCCCGGCGTCGAAGCCTTCGACGTCGGCCGTGGGGTCGCGCTCGGCGAAACCTAGGCTCTGGGCTTCGGCCAGCGCGTCGGCGTACGTCGCACCGGCCTCGCTCATCCGAGTGAGGATGTAGTTGGTCGTGCCGTTGACGATCCCCATCAGGCGGGTGATGCGTTCGCCGGCGAGCGACTCGCGCAGCGGCCGGATCAGAGGGATCCCCCCTCCGACCGATGCCTCGAAGAGCAGGTCGAGACCGGCGACGTCGGCCGCCTCGAACAACTCAGCACCGACGTTGGCCAGCAGCTCCTTGTTGGCGGTGATCACCGGCTTCCCTGCCTTGAGGGCGCTGAGGATCAGGCTGCGGGCCGGCTCGATGCCGCCGATGACCTCGACGATGACGTCGACGTCCGGGTCGGTGACCACAGCCTCCGCATCGTGGGTGACGATCCCGTCGGGAATCGCCACGCTGCGCTCCTTGGCCGCACTACGGACGGCCACGCGGGTCAGCTCGAGACGCAGGCCGGTCCGGACGGCGATCGCGTCGGCTTGGGTCAACAGCAGTTCGACGAGGGCCCCGCCGACGTTGCCGCAGCCGAGGACACCGACGCGGATGGGATCGGAGTTCACAGGACTGAGGCTACGCATCGAGGCGAAGAAGGTCGGCGTAGGTTTCGCGCCGGACGACCACGCGACTGGCTCCATCCCGTACGAACACCACTGGCGGCCGCGGCACCTTGTTGTAGTTGGAGGCCATCGAGTGCCCATACGCGCCGGTGACCGGCGTCGCCAGCAGGTCGCCGACTTCGAGGTCGGCGGGAACGCACGCATCGCGCACGATGACGTCACCCGACTCGCAGTGCTTGCCCACGATGGTGACGGTGCGGGGACGGGGGGCCGACGCCGCTCGAGGGAGAAAGGCTTCGTAGCCCGACCCGTAGAGCACCGGTCGCGGGTTGTCGCTCATGCCGCCGTCGACGGCGACGTACGTCCGGATACCGGGCAGGTCCTTGATTGTGCCGACCCGATAGACCGTGAGAGCAGCGGCAGCCACGATCGAACGGCCGGGTTCGGCGGTGATCTGGACGTCGTCGGCGATGCGGGCGCCGTGGCAGGCCTCGCGGACGTTGGCCGCCCACTCCATGATCGTCGGGGCCTCCTCGCCCTCCACATAGGCCACGCCGAGACCACCCCCGATACACATCTCGGCCAAGCCGAGCGGGGCGAAAAACCCGGCCAGGACATCGACCTCCTTCTGGAAGGAGTCGAGAAGGAAGATCTGGCTCCCAATGTGGGCGTGGATCCCGACGAGGTCGATGCCCGGGAGTCGCCCGATCCGCTCGACCGCCTCCGCCGCCGCCCCACTGGCGATGGAGAAGCCGAACTTCGAGTCCTCCTGGCCGGTCATCACGAACTCGTGGGTATGGGCCTCCACGCCGGGGGTGACCCGGATCAGCACGGCCACCTCGGCGCCCGCGACGGCGAGCCCTTCGAGTCGATCGATCTCGTCGAAGCTGTCGACGATCACCCGCCCGACGCCAGCTTCGACAGCCGCCGTCAACTCCGACGTCGACTTGTTGTTGCCGTGCAGCACCAGGCGCTCCCCCGGCACCCCAGCCGCCAGCGCCACGTGGAGTTCGCCCCCGGTGGAGACGTCGACGCACATCCCCTCCTCGTGGGCGAGTGCGGCCATCGCCTTGCAGAGGAACGCCTTGGAGGCATAGGCGACGCCGTCTCCGAACGCCGCTACTGCTTCGCGGCAGCGTTGGCGGAGGTGCTCCTCGTCGTACACGAACACGGGCGTGCCGTGGGTCTCGACGAGATCGAGGACATCGCACCCGCCGACCGAGAGGCGGCCGTCGGGCGCGACCGCGGCCGTGATCGGAAGGAGCGAGAGCGGGAGCGGACCCATTTGGGGAACCAGTTTGACCTGCCTCTCGTTTGTCTCCGACCATGAACCATGCCAACGCCCATCGCCATCCTCACGAGCCGGCTGCAGTCGGCGATGGCGTTGGCGCTCGGAGCGGACTTCCGCGATGCCGACCCGGTGCTCCGGCCCTCGGCCTCCTCCACGTTCGGCGACTACCAGGCCAACGCGGCAATGGCGCTGGCCAAGAAGCTCGGCCAGAAGCCCCGGGACGTCGCCCAACGGATCGTCGATGCCCTCGACGTGGGCGACGTGTGCTCGTCCGTCGAGATCGCAGGGCCCGGCTTCATCAACCTGACGGTTCGGAACGAGACGCTGTCGTCGGCCGCAATCGCGCTGCTCGAGGACGACCGCCTCGGCGTGCCCGCGGTCGAACATCCGACGCGCACTGTCATCGATTACTCGAGCCCCACCCTCACGAAGGAGATGCACGTCGGGCACCTTCGATCGACCGTCATCGGCGATGCGCTCGCCCGAACCCTCGAATTCTCCGGGCATGAGGTCATCCGGCAGAACCACTACGGGGAATGGGGTACCCAGTTCGGCATGCTCATCGAGCACCTCGCTGCGTCCGGCCGCTCCGGCGCCGTGGCGGTGTCGATCGAGGACCTCGACTCGTTCTACAAGGATGCCAACAAGAGCTTCACCGAAGACGAGGCCTTCAGGGAACGGGCCCGCGCTCGGGTGGTCGAACTGCAGGCTGGGGCAACCGAGGCTGTCGAGTTGTGGCGCCAGTTCGTCGGTACCGCAATCGCCCATGCCGACGAGGTGTACGGCCTGCTCGGCGTCACGCTCCGGCCCGAACACGCCAAGCCGGAGAGTTCCTTCAACGACGACCTCGAACGGGTCGCCACTGAACTTGAAGTGGCCGGACAGGCCCGTATTGACGACGGCGCGCTCTGCGCATTTCCTGCGGGATACAAGAACCGGGAGGGCGCACCTCTCGCCTTCATGATCCGCAAGAGCGACGGCGGGTACGGCTACCAGGCAACCGACCTCGCGGCAATCCAGTTCCGCATCCGGGATCTCGACGCGGGCCGGCTCATCTATGTCGTGGACGCTCGCCAGAGCCAGCACCTCGCCATGGTCTTTGCGGTGGCAAGAGAAGCGGGTTGGGTCCCCGACGGGGTCCGGATCGAACATGTCGCCTTCGGCACGATCATGGACACGGA
>JBKJLN010000166.1:0-3736 GCA_046596935.1 Acidimicrobiales bacterium | reverse complement strand
GAGCCGCGTCTTGCCACACCCGCCTGGTCCCGTCAACGTCAACAGGTGGGTGTCGGCGACCAACGCTGTCAACGCCCGCAGCTCAGTTGAACGGCCGACGAAGCTCGTCAGCTGCACCGGCAGGTTGTTCGGGACATCGTCGAGGGATCGAAGCGCCGACGGGGTGTCCGAGCGTCCCGCAACCACCAGTTCGAGCACGTGCTCGGGCCGGCCGAGATCGCGTGGTCGGGGCGCGCCGCGATCCTCGAGTGTCACCGCGGTGCCGAGTGAGCGGCGCACCTCGTCGCCCGCCGCCCGTGAAAGCAACACCTGACCGACGACGGCCAAGGACAGCACTCGCATCACTCGGCGCCATTGCGGACCGGCCACATCGCCGACCTCGACCTCGACGTCGACGGCGTCGAGCGCCCAGCTACTGATCGGCGCGTTGTCGCCGTCGACGCACTTCCGGAGCTCGACGACGCAGGTGAACGCCTCCCGGCCGTGGTCGAAGGTTGCGGCGAACTCACCTCGCTGACCCGTGTCGAACACCTTGCCGCCGCTCGAGCCGACGAGGTCAACAAAGCGCTCGCCCACCAAGTCGATGCGGGCCCCGACCTGATCGTGGCGGGGAGTGCTCTCCACTGACCCGGTGAGCAACATCATAGGAACCACACGTCCGATCGCCATTCTCGCGACCGTGGCGCACGATCCACGAACTGAACATCCAACGGAGGGTTGATGGCTCTGATTCTGTCCGAGGACGAACCCTTGAGTAGATGTAGCTGGGTGACTCGAAGAATGAGGGGAAGGCGTGCCCTTCGATCTGGCTTGGTACTAGTCCGGTACTCGTACTCCGCGAAAAAAGGCCGGATCGGGGAGGACGAGAAGGACCGATGAGGCGCCGATGCATTGGCTGGGAATGGCTGAACGCTTTTGGCAGAACATGGACATCTTCGAGGGCACCGAGCAGATCCAGCAGTTGGTGATCTTCCGAGCGATCAGCGGGCTCCGCATCGAGTAAGTCTGAGCAGGAGTTCTGCCGCCGGGTTCCGGGATCGACGGTGGACGGCTACAGCGTGGGCTTAGCGTTGTCGGCGATCACGGTGGCCACGCTCGCGGAGTGCCACCGATAGCCGTCGAGGGTGAGATATCCCTCGCCATTCAATGCCGCGGCGATCGTTGTCAGCGAGGCGCCGTCACCGTGAAGTTGGAGGAGCCGGCGGAGGCCGCTTTCGTCGACGAGCCGTGCGGCCGGTCGGCGCCTGGGCAGAGGTTTCGCGCCGGGCTGCGGGGTGAGGAAGCCTCCTTGGTGCTGCTGAATGAGATCGGCCAGATTCGGGGGCGGCAGTGCCGGGCTCCACAGCCAGCCCTGCCCGGAGCGGTAGCCCGCCGCGTGCAACAGAGAGAGCTGGGCTTCGGTTTCGATGCCTTCGGCTGTCGTCCGCACGCCGACAGCGCGAGCCAGGTCCGCGACTGCCTCGGCAATGGCCAGGTCGTTCGGTTGTGTGGCGATGTGTTGCACGAAGGCCCTGTCCAGCTTGATGCTCGTCAGCGGGAGGTTTCGCAGGTAGGTGAGGGACGAGTACCCGGTGCCGAAGTCGTCGAGCGCGACACCTACCCCCGCCTCACGCAACGTCTGCAGCACGCGGCCCGCTGCCCGAGAATCCGCCATCAGCGCGGTTTCGGTCACCTCCAGCTCGAGCATGTCCAGAGGGAAACCGGAGTTCTCGGCGTGATTCACGAGTCGGGCCACGAGTCCGGGCCCGACGTCGCGTGCGGAAACGTTGACCGCCAGATGCACGTCGCGTGGCATCGTGCCAGCGGCGCGCATGCCGGCGATGTCGCGACAGGCCCTGTCGAACGCCCAGTCGTCGAGTTCAACGATCAGTCCGATCTCTTCGGCGAGGGCCACGAAGAGGTCCGGCGGGACCCACCCGCGAGTGGGGTGCTGCCATCGTGCGAGCGCTTCGAGTCCGACGAGCCGGCCCGTCGACAACTCGACGATGGGTTGGAAATGCATCTCGAGCTCGTCGGCTGCGAGGGCTTGGCGGAGGTCGGCTGCGACGGCGATGCGCCGGGACCACCGTGCCTTCATGTCGGGGTCGAAGATGCGCCACCCGCCGCGCGCCTCGACCTTGGCGGTGAACATGGCCGCCTGGGCGCAGCGGACGATCTCGTCGGCTGTCGTCGCGGAGGCACCGCCCGCATCGACGATTCCGATCGTCGCGCTCGCCCGCTGCAAATAGTCGGCGACCTCGCTCGGCTGTGCCAGGGCGCTCGTAATGGCCGCGGCTGCGACCTCGGCGCCCTCCAGAGAGGTTTCCTCGCAGACGACGACGAACGCATCGCCGGCGAACCGCGCGACGGTGTCGCTGGGCGCGACCGCCGCGCGAAGTCGGCTTGCCGCCTCGACCAGAACTTGGTCGCCCACGATGTACCCGGTGTTGGCGTTGACGAGGCGGAAGCTGTCGAGGTCGACGAACAAAATGGCGATGTTGCGGTTGCGGCGTTTGGAACGGGCGAGCGCTTGTGTCAGGCGGTCGATGAGCAGCACCCGGTTGGGCAGGTCGGTGAGGGTGTCGTGGTTTGCGAGCCGGGCGAGTTCCCGTTCGAGGCGGCGGCGGTCGGTGATGTCACGGCCGATAACCGACGCGGCAACGACGTCGTCGTTCTGGTCATAGACCGGGGAGACGGTGAGGGAGACGTCGACGAGGGAGCCGTCGCGACGACGCCGGACCGTCTCGTGGCCGCGCAGTGTCTGGCCGGCTGCAACCGCGCGGAGGATGGAAGCACTTTCGGCGCCGTTCACCTCGGGGTCGAGCATGCTCACGTGCTGTCCGACGACGTCGCCGGCGGTGTAGCCGAAGATGTGCTCAGCGCCCCGGTTCCAGCTGCGAATGAGGCCGTCGAGGTCCTTGGTGAAGATCGCATCGGCCGTGCTGTCGACGATTGCGGAGAGATGCTGCGCCGTCTCCTCGGCGCGCTTGCGAACGCTGATGTCGACCGTGAGGGCGACGAGTCCGACGGCGTCGCCGGCGTGGTCGAGCATTGGCGTGTTCGTCACCATGACTGGCGTGCGGGTCCCGTCGCGGTGACGGATGACCGCCTCGCCCACCCAGGTGTCCAGCGGAGTGGCGCCGGCAGTCCGGTGGCCGACCGGATCGGCGGCCGAAGCGCTGAGGAAATCCGACAGGGGCAGGCCGAGGGTGCCCGAAGCAGACCAACCGTAAAGGCGTTCCGCGCCCCGGCTCCAAAGGACGATATGCCCGTCGAGGTCAGAAACCACGACAGCCTGGCCAATGGCGTCCAAGACCGCTGCGTACGGGTCGTCAGCGCCGACCGCCTCGAAGCGCAGTGTCACCGGAGAAGGGGGTTCGAGATCGCCAGAGGCCATCGGGTTCGATCTTGTCACTTTGCTGGTGAGGATGGGCGGGGCGTTCAGGCGGAGTACCGGTCTTGCGGAGGCTGCGGAACACTGTGGTCGATGCCCGTCGCGTTGTGAGCGCCAGACCGACGATGGCGGCGCTTGCGATCCCGAGCAGGATCGGTATCGCCTCTACCTGCGTAGCGGCCAGCCGGTAATCGGTCCGGCGATATTTGCGCGCCGTGTGATCATGGTCGCGTGCCGAACGACGAGGTGCTCGTGGCGCACGGACTGCGGAAGCGGTTCCGCGGCGTCCAAGCGGTCGACGGGGTCGACCTCGACGTGCGCGCCGGCGAACGGGTTGGCCTCCTCGGGCCGAACGGCGCCGGG
>JBKJLN010000133.1:0-7957 GCA_046596935.1 Acidimicrobiales bacterium | reverse complement strand
ACCGTCGACCGTGAGGTACGGAATGACCTGCGGATAGTTATCCGGGATGGGATTGACGGGCATGAAGCCTCCCTTTCGTCGAAAGGGCACATAGGTTCGTATGTCGATGACGTCAAGATTGCTCCGCCGACCAATGCGGTGCGTTCAGTCGCCTGCAATGACCAGCCTGTAGCCGTAATCCGCCTCGGGCATCGATCGAAGGTGGCCGTGGCGTTCGTCCCACCGGCCCGTTGCGAGGTCGTCCCGCAGGCGCTCGACGCCCTCAACCAATACTTCAGGGGCGAGCCAGCTCGTCCATGACATCCCATCGAGCACGATGGGATCCAGGTGAGCCTCCGGCCGGTTCCAATACGCGCAGCCAAAGCGATCGCTGCAGTCGCCTGGGATCATGACGACCTCGACTCGACGAACATCGAGGTACTGGCCCACCATCGCGACCGTGGGCGCGTCTCGCTCGGAGGGCATCTCCAACACCGAGGGGAAGTAGTCGTCGACCAGCCAGTAGCCGTCGCGCACGGTGCCGTCGAAGAGCATGAAGACCTGACGCCGGCTGACCCGACGAATCTCGGCTAGTCCCTCACCAAGATCTGGCCAGTGGTGCAGGGTCAGCGTCCCCATCGTTGCCTCAAAGGATCCATCGACGAACGGCAGACCCCCTGCGACGCCCTGCACTACCGGTGCTGCGCCAGTCCCCCCGTTGGCGGATCATCGTTATCGATGGCTCGAGAGCTACGACCCAACGGTCCCTCGGCTCGTAGTTGCCCGAGCCCGCGCCGACGTTCAGCACCGAGACGGCATCTCCAAGCGCGACGGCGATCTGGGCTGCGATGCGCGGGTCAGCTTGTCGGGTCCGGGCGTAGGTACGGCCGATCTCGTCATAGACCGCCATCTTCTCGACGATAGGTCCGCTTAGTGCGCCGCCAGAGCGATTTCACGTGCGCGCGAAGCGCCCATCGGTCGCGTCCGGCACCTGCGCCAGCTGCGAGTTATCTGGCGCACGTTCTGTTGCTGTGCGAGTCCATCTGGCAGCGCGGGTTTAGGGCGAACCGCAACTCCGCGTACGGTGTCCGCTATGGCACGGGTGGTGGTGTCGTCGCTGGGCTACAGGGGCGATGTCTTCGCTTACGTGCCGGTGGCATCGGAGCTCGCGAGGCGGGGACACGACGTGACTTACGTCGTTCCTCGCGAGTTCCACCCCCTGTTCGTGGGCCTGGGGTTCCGTTGCGCAGCACCAGCGTTCGACATTGGGCCGACTCTGCTCGACCACCACGCCAAGTTGGTGCGCCACTTCGGTGGTCTGCGCATGGTCCGCCATCTCTTCGTTCATTTCTTGGCGCCGCACTTGGACGAGATGTTCGAGGCCATCGAGGCAGAGGTGGCGTCAGCCGACGTCGTCATCTCCAGCCAGCTCGCTTCTGTTGTCACATCCGCAGTGTGCGAACGTCGCGGCGTGCCGATGATCCTCGGCGACGTGTTCCCCATGCACGTGCCGTCGGCGTTCACGCCTCCCCAGGGCGTCCCCAATCTGGGACCTCGTGTGACCCAGCTCGTGTGGGCGGGCGCGCGACGATTGATGCCCAAGGCGCAGCCCGGCGCCGGAGCGATCCGCAACTTCCGCCGTCGCGTGGGCCTTCAACCTGACGGGTGGAGCATGCTCGACACCGGCGCCGCGCTCACCCTCGGTCTGGCGTCGCAGCACTACGTCGACCGCCAGCCCGACTGGCCATCCACCTACCGCCTCGTCGGGTTCAGTCCCTGGAGCGGCCAGACCGGCGCCGGGCTGCCAGACGAGGTCTCTGCTTTCCTTGAGGCCGGACCACCCCCCGTCATCATCACCCAGGGCACGGCAGCGGCCTCAGCGCGGACCGACTTCTTTGCGGCGGCAACCGACGCCGTGGCCCGCGCCGGTGGCCGGTCCATCCTCCTCACGTCAAACGAGCCCAACGCCCAAAAGCTCCGCTCGGGGATCGCCAGCGACCACACCGCAATTTGGCCCTTCGTTCCGCTCGAACTGCTACTCGACCGCAGCCGAGGCGTTATCCACGCCGGCGGTTTCGGCACCACTGCCCTCACGGTCTCCGCCGGCGTCCCATCAGCGATCAGCCCGTGCTTCAACGACAGCTATTGGCAGGCACAGCGACACGAACATCTCGGAATCGGAGTCAGGATCCGACGCCGCAATCTTGACGCCGCGGTCAAGCGTCTCATCACCGACGAGGAACTCCGCCGACGCGCACGCGCACTCGGCGACTTAGTCGCTCAAGAGGACGGGACCCGGACCGCCTCCAATGAAGTCGAGGCTTTCCTCGAAACCGGCGGAGCGGCAGGAGTCGGAATACCACGCTGACGTCTCGCATCCCGACACTGACGCCCGCGACGACTCATTGACGAGATCATCGTTCCGCGCACAGAGACGCGGCTGTCACCCCTCGCGAAGCTGGGGCGAACGGACCGAGTAAGCGCCGATAGGACGCGCAGCGCCCCGTCGATGCTCGTCGTTGGGCGCGTGCGATATGCGCACCGCCGGGCAGAAATCCGTCGGTCGGTCGCCGCTGAGAGCTGACGAGGTTGCGGAATAGTCGACTTGGCCGGCTCGGCCGATGTCCGGTCGCTGCCGACACCTAGATTTCGCTCCGTGAGTGCCGTCGACCCCCGCAATTCCGTCGCTGTCGCAGAGGTGCTTCGGGCACGGGCGGCTGGGCGTTGGGGCGACGTGCGGGTGGCCGAGCCGCCCACCCCGATCGGCGGGGGGTTCGACTCCTATATCCACGTGGTCCACCTGGAGGGGGTTGCGCTCCCCACAGCATGGGCGGTCCCACTCGTGGTGCGTCTCCTGCCCTCTCGGGATCGGGAGTCCCAAGCGCACCGTGAGGCCGAAGCGCAGGGATGGGCGGCATCGCTCGGCTACGCAGCGCCGCGGGTGCTCGAGGTGATCGGATCCGACGACGGCTTCGGCCTTCCCACCCAGGTCATGGAGCGCGCACCCGGCACAACGATGCTCGACGCGCTCACCGCCAAGCCGTGGCGAACGCGGCGACTGGTCGACCAACTGGCCCGACTCCAACTCCAGCTCCATGCCCTCCCCACCAACACCTGGCCGGGCGAGCGCAGCGACCACGCACTCGTCGATCAGCGCCTTGGCCTCCCGCGGAGAGTCGCCACAGAGCTCAATGACGACGAGCTTCGCCGAGCCCTCGAACAGGCCGAGAACCTCCTTCCGATCGCGACGAGCGGCCCCGCCGTCGTCTGCCACGGCGACTTCCATCCTCTCAACGTGATGGTCGACGGCGACGCTGCATCGGTCATCGACTGGACCGACGCTGGACTCGGCCCGCGTGAAGGCGACGTGGCGCGCACCCTGCTTTTGTTCAGACTGGCCTCGATTGCCGCCAACAGCGCGGTCGAGCGGATAGCCCTCCGCGCCGTCGGCCCGCGGATGTCGCGCCGATACCGCCGTACCTACGCCGCCGTCGAGCCTCTCGACGGCGAACGGCTGCGGGCTTGGGAAGCACTCCACGCACTGCACGGCTGGTCCCAAGTAAGGATGCTCCACGCCGGTGGGTTCGCCGGCGAATCCAGCGCCGAGCAGAGCCGGGTCCCGCCCGGCGTCGCCGACTTCCTCAAAGCCCACTTCGAGGCTGCCCTCGTCGGCTGATCGCCGCAGCGCGACGAGATTCAGGGCGCCGCAAGCCTGCCAGAATCGTCGGTCCGGATCGCAGCAACGAGGGCTACACCCCGACAGCGGGACGGGTGGCCGACGCGGGTCAGAAGGCCGGAGCCGCAGTCACTAACGCCTTGCGAGAGTTCACCACTCGCGCCATGGATACGCGCCGTTAGTTGCGGCCGGCGTCCGCGTCCGGTCCGGTTGTCGGGAGCGGCGATAGGTGCGGCGGGGGCGGCAGCTCCAGCCCTAAGGACGACATCTCCTCTGCTTTTCAATGCGGGCGTACGCTCCCGCCGTGATCCTGTGGCTGAATGGGGCGTTCGGGGTGGGCAAGACCACAGTGGCGAAAGAGCTAGTGCGACTCCTGCCGAACGCCCGCCTGTCTGATCCCGAAAGGATCGGATTCGTCATGCGGCGGACGCTCTGGCGAGGCCAGGACTATCAAGACGTGGAGCTATGGCGCCGGCTTACAAGACGCCAAGTCGCGCACGCCGCGCGACGGGGAACGGCAGTGGTGCCGATGACCATCGTGCAACGCGACATCCTCGATGCCATCGCTCCCGGCGCTCGGGTCTTCCTATTGACAGCATCACGGACCGCGCACGGCGAGCGGATAGCGGGAAGCAACGAGGCCCAGGAGTGGCGTCAATGCAATCTCGACCGATGCCTCTCTGCATTTGATGACGGCAATCTCGGGGAGCCAGTAGGCACAGACGACTTGGAACCGATTGAGATCGCCAGGCTGATCGCCGGGCGGCTCTGAGACACGAGCGCATAGGTGACATCAGCTGCCGGGACAGTTGGGCCCGTGCCAGGGGACCACAGATTCCAGAGCTGACTCACTCGCGACGCCGAAATGAGCTCGCCCCTGGTCAAGTAGGAGACGTGTTCGTGAGCGAGCGATATGTGCGCCAAGATCAGCGCGTGGGCGATGTGGATCTTGCACCGGATCCGACGGCCGTGGCGGAGGCGTTTGGCCTCGTGGGTGCCGTCGGTGACCTCGAGGTCGTTGGTGGTGCGTGGTCGAACCGCGTCTACCGCCTCTGCGTAGGCGACGCAGAGTTCGCCGTTAAGGAGATGCGGAACCCGTGGGATATCTCGCACTGGCGGAAGTGGCTCGACGAGGCATGGCGCTTAGAGCTCTCGGCCATTGCGGCCGGCGTCGCGGCGCCGGACCCGATCGCGAACCCGTCGACGGGCGGTTGCCTCGCCGCGGTCGCTCGGCTCGGCGGCGGTGAGTGCGAGGTGCGTGTGCATCACTGGGTCGAGGCCGAACCGGCGCCTCTCGGCCCTGCAACGCCAGCCCTTGCCCGCTGGGCTGGCGAGGCCTTGGCCGTGCTCCACTCGCTCGCGATCACGCCATCCGATCGCAGCATCTTCCCGACCTTGAACGTCCAGAATGCGATGCGCTGGCCAAGCCTCGTTCACGCGGCCGCAGCCGCCGGTGTCGCTTGGGCTGGGGACGTCAAAAGAGTCGCGCCGGTCATCGACGAGATCGCCCGACTCGCACTCGACGCCGGCGACGGGCGCAACGAGGAGCTGATGACACACGGAGACATCGACCAGAAGAACGTCCTCATCTGCCACGGCTCTCCAATCCTGTGCGACTGGGATGTCGCAGCACCACTGGTCCCCCGCCGAGAGCTTGCCGACGTAGCCATGTCCTTCGGAAACTGGCGGGACTTCGACATCTCACGCCACGTCATCGCCGCATACCGAGCAGCTGGGGGCACATGGTTCCGGATCTCGACAGCGGACCTGGCGCAGCCGCTGATGATCGGGGTCGATTGGATCGTCCTCAACATCGAACGGGCACTGCGCCTCCGCCCCGTCACCGACCAGGAGGTCGAGCAAGGAGCGTCGCTTGTGCCCGGCCTTCTCGAACACGTCGCCGCGGCCCTCAGCATCGCCGCCAACGTCGGGACCCTGCTCGCCGACTGACGGTTCCC
The DNA here is from genome assembly GCA_046596935.1 of Acidimicrobiales bacterium. Taxonomy (GTDB): domain Bacteria; phylum Actinomycetota; class Acidimicrobiia; order Acidimicrobiales; family CADCTF01; genus DATLED01. The sequence goes on along the minus strand of JBKJLN010000133.1, from coordinate 2,344 downwards.
TTCGGCGCGCGTTGCGCCGATCTTCGCGGCGACGCGATCGGAGCAGGACGGAGTCCGGGGCGCGCGTACTGTGTCGTCACCGAGCCGGGGGCAGTCGACAGGGCCGAGGTTCTGGTGCCAACGCACTCCTCTCGAGTGCCAGGTCGCCTCTACCTGTCGCCTTGGCGAAACAAGTCGCGGAGAGCGCAGATCTGGGTTCCGTGATGGCTGACCTCGTTTAGCAGCGACATCACGAACGCCGCGCCCGGTTGTGAGCCGCCGAACCCCTTGTATTCGAGTTCGAGCATGTCGTCGCTGGTCTTCGAGAGAGCAATCCGCAGCGCCGACCACCCCGACCGGAAGGTCTCGATGGCATCGCCGACCTCGGGATGGATCGTGTGTGACCACATGCGCGCATAGACGCCCCGGGTGCTGGCCTTGGTCGGACCACTCAGGATTTCCAGTTCGGCTGCGATCCCAGGCGCCGATGCGATGTGGTTGAGAAGCCACCCGATGGTCGTCATCGGCTCGATGGCTTTGCCGCGATCGGCAGCAGCGGCGAGCTTGGTGTCGTAGTCGGCGACCCACTCGCCGTCCTTCGCACCTTTCGGCGTGGGTGTCGTGCACTCGGAGCGCCGGCGGATCGCCCACGCGCCCGGGTGAGGTTCCCACGTGAATTCCTCTTGCGAGAGGCCGGTGAGCGCGCGATCCAGGGTGTAGATGTCGATGAGCTGCATCGACAGATACGCCATCTCAGCGCGCTTTCTCTGCACGAGCTGATCGTAGGAGACCTTGGCATCGCCAATCGCGCCAGACAGCGAGATCAGAAGAGGCGTCGAGCGGGAGGCTCCGACCGCGCCAATGAACGCGTAAGCGCCGTTATCCGTGCTCGGTCGTTTCGGCTGAGGCGCCTTCGCGAGCGCGCGTTAGGTCTCCCCGTTGCAATCGCTCGATTTCCAGTGAAGGCGCGCGGCGGCGAGTTCGATGCCCACCCGCTTGAGTGCGCCCACGTCGGATGGTTTACCGAAGACGCGCTGCCGACACGGATCACCGGCTGCGAGCGCTGGGTCCCAAGGCTTCGCCCCCGTCCACGGGTGAACGCCTCGAAGTGCAGGTTGCCGCCGCCCGCCCCGGCGTCTGGCACGTAGCTACCAGCTGACCTTGTCGGGCCACGGCGGACCCCCGCGCACGGCGTTGAGGAACGCCATGCCGCCTTCCTTGCCGCTCGGGTGGTGGTCGTCAGCACGACAGTGGTGGGCGGCGATCAGCGCCAGCACGACGCCCCGGTACTCAGCGATGAGGTCCTGGTCAACATCTCGATAGAGGTCGCTGACCTCCTTCGGAACCCACGCCAGGTCGTACTCGACAGGGCCGCGAGCACAGTTCTCGAAGTCGATGAAGAGCGGTCCGCCCTCGGTGGCGAGCACGTTCCAGGCATGCGGTTCGCCGTGCAGCAACTGCTCGGCGGCACCCCCTCCGAGAGCCAGCGCTCCCGGGTTCGAGATCCGGTCGGCGAGGAGCTTCCGGTCCTCGTCGGTGAGCACCGGCGTCAGATCGGGATCGGCGAGCCAACGGCAGATATTCGTGAGCCGATCGGTGAAGTGCGGCGCGCGCATGTCGACCTGACGGAGCGCATCGTGGAACCGCTCGAGCGCGTGTGCGTAATCGGCCGCGGGTGTGCGCTCTCCGGTGTGCACCGGCTCGAAGTAGGTCCACATCGCGATCTCGAAGCCGTCGCGCTCGTGCACGCGCGGCTCGACACGAGGATCGAGCGGGCCAATCGGAGCCTCTGTCACGTCCATCAGGCATCGCGCGACCTCGACCTCTCCGGCGGAGTTGTACCACCCGATCGGCGCGATGCGAGCGACGGTGTCGCAGGGCAGCAAGCGGATGACGAGCCGATTCGAGTCGTTGAGCACGATCGCGTCATCTACGTCCAAGGGAACCGAGGTCGCGACCGACATCGCCGCACGCACCGCACGTCGCGCCTCCGCCGCTTCCATCGCCCTTGCAGTTGACCAGAACGTCAGTCCGATCGCCAGCGACTAACCAACCACCGGTCCCGAGCCATCGTTCTCGACCACGAGGACCCCCAATCGGAAGCTCGAAGGTGATCCGGCGCGCGTTCTTCTCGCAAAGTCCTCGAACGGGACACGCTGCGCAACTCGCGACAGCACCGGCGCTCGCGACGCGCCGATCTGTCGGAGTACTCGGGGCCGCTGGAGCCGCGTTATCGGGCGCGCGTTCTGTGCGGTTGGGCCGTCCCGCCACCCAACGTCGCCCTCCCTCGGTAGCGTCGAGCGGCGATGACGACGGCCGAAGCGGGACGCACCCTGGTGGCGGAACGGGGCCTGACACCGGCAGC
>JBKJLN010000058.1:0-3289 GCA_046596935.1 Acidimicrobiales bacterium | reverse complement strand
CGCCGGCGGCGTCGTCGATGGTCTGACCGAGCAGCCGATAGCGACCGGGCGCCTCCATCAGGATCAGCATGGTGTGACCACCGGACACGAGCAGCACCACGGCCGGGAGGGCCAGCTCGGGCTCTTCCAGGAACGAGGCGTAGAGATGGCCCTCGAGATGGTTCACGCCGACGAAGGGCACGCCCCACACCAGCGCCAGGGCCTTCGCATGGGCCACACCCACGAGCAGCGAGCCGATGAGACCGGGCCCGACGGTGCAGGCCACGGCGGCGACGTCCGGGCCGTCCATGCCGGCGAGGAGGAGCGCCTCGGCCACGACTGGCGTGAGCAGGTCGATGTGCGCCCGACTGGCGATTTCGGGCACGACGCCACCGAAGCGGGCGTGAAGGTCGATCTGACTGCTGACGACCGACGACAACACGTCGCGGCCGTCGGCCACCACTGCCGCCGCCGTCTCGTCGCACGAGGTCTCGATGCCAAGGACCCGGTTCACGACGTCGTCCCCTCGCCGAGGATCGTCGTCCCCGGGATCGATGCTTCGATGGCGGCGAGTCGCGCGGCGAACGCCGGCTCGTCGATGTGTTCGGACCACATCACCAGTGCATCCTCGTTCGTCTCGACGTAATAGTTCTTCCGCACCCCAGCCCCGACGAAGCCGAAGCGCTCGTACATCGCTTGAGCCGATGTGTTGGCGACGCGCACTTCGAGGGTGAGGTTCCGGACCGGGTGCTGCAGCGCCGCCCGACTGAGCTCGAGCAGGAGGCGGCTCCCGATCTTGCATCGCTGCCAGGCCGGGTCGACGGCGATGGTGGTGACGTGGGCATCGTCGCCGCTGAACATCAGCCCGGCGTATCCGACGACGACGCCATCGACGCGTGCAACCAGATACTGGCGACTGTTGCGCAGGGCCAGCTCCGACAGGAAGAGGCTCAACGACCACGGGCGCGGGTACACGACCGCCTCGATCCGCAGGACGGATCGCAGATGCCGGCGGCGCATCGGTACGAGATGCACCTCCAGACGGCGCTGATCGAGGGCGGGTATTCGGGAAGCCACGATCATGAGCTCCTCTGATCCCAATTGATCTCGGCGTCGGCCTTCCGCAGGTACAACGGCTCGATCTCCCACGGCTGGACGAACTCTTCCCGCAACGCACGCGGCTGGGCCAACTCGACGAGGTCGGCGGCCGAGGGCCATTGCGTTCCGACGGTGCCGATCTCGACCTTGCCGGAGTCCTGCGCCAGCACCTCGCGATAGCGGATGGCCCCGTCGCCGACGAGCAGCGCTTCGTCGTTGGTCGAGCGCAGCTCGTTGGCCAAGTCTTCGGCCGTGCCGACCTTGGGCTCGCTGAGACGTTGAATGCCGCCCGGCACGTGCCGGTACGCCGCGCTGAACACCTCGCCTCGACGGGCATCGATGACGGCGACGATCAGACGGGGACTGTGACGCACTTGATGAGCCAGGAGGTCGAGGCTCGACAACCCGATCGCTGGCACCCGCAACGCGGAGGCCATGGCCTTCGCCGTGGCCACGCCCACTCGAAGCCCGGTGAACAACCCGGGGCCGATGTCGACGGCGACGACGCCGACCTCGCGCAAGGCGATTCCGGTCGACGCGCAAAGGAACTCGATGGCCGGAACCAGGGTTTCGGCATGACGGCGACCCTTGGCGGAATGGAACGAGGCCAGCACCCCTTCGGCACCGCCGATGGCGCAACCCACCTGCGCCGTCGCCGACTCGATCCCGAGAATGATCACGCGCCCACCGTCCATGGGTCGAGGGCGCGTTGCAACGCCGAGGACCGGTTGGCCCACGACGCACCGACGGAGCGAAAGCTGAACCGTCGGATGTCGTCGGACTCTTCATCGGTCTCGTCGTAGGTGATCCGAATCTCGAGGAAGTCGGCCGGCAACACGGGCTCGGCCATGTCGCCCCACTCGATCACGGCGACGGCGTCGTCGTCGATGAGTTCCGCAATACCGAGATCGAGAATTTCTTGCAGATGCTCGAGGCGGTAGACGTCGGCGTGCAGGAGACGAAGCCGGCTTCCCGCGTACGGCCGCATCAGCGTGAACGTCGGGCTGGTGATGGGCTCGTCGACGCCGAGCGCTTTTCCGAAACCCTGGGTGAAACACGTCTTGCCGGCGCCGAGCTCTCCCGCCAGCAACACCACGTCGCCGCCTTTGGCCAAGCCTGCTACCGCCGCCGCCAAGGCACGGGTGACGTCGGCCGACGTCGTCATGGTCGGCTTCATGCGGCTGCCGCCAACGCTTCCTTCACCCGGATGAGGTCGGCGCGCACCTTGGCCATCGGCTCGCCGCCCCCCCGTAAGACCGCCGCCGGGTGGAACGTCGGAACCAGCACACCGTTGCGATAGGGATACGACTGACCGCGCAGTTTGGTGATGCCTTCGGTGGTGTCGAGCAGCAACTTGGAGGCGAAGTTCCCGAGGGTGACGACGACCTTGGGGTCGATGAGATCGAGCTGGCGTTCCAGCCAAGGTCGGCAGGCCTCGATTTCGAGCGGCAACGGATTCCGGTTGTCGGGAGGTCGGCTCTTGACGACGTTGGTGATGTAGAAGCGGTCTCGGGTCAGCCCCAGCTCTTCGAACACGAGGCGATCGAGGAGTTGCCCAGAACGGCCGACGAAAGGCTCCCCCCGAAGGTCTTCGTCTCGGCCAGGGGCCTCTCCGACGAACACGAGTCCCGTCGTCGGATTCCCGACCCCGAACACCACCTGCGTGCGGGTCGCCGCCAGTGGGCAGCGCGTACAACCCGATGCCTCCGCCGCCAGCTGCTCGAGGGCCTCGACCACGGCCGGGACGCTAGTCCTCCAACAGTTCCGAACCGGCGCCCGCGTCGACCGTCACGGCTCGACCCGACGACAAGGCCCGCCACAGCGACCGATAGCTCGGGTACTCGAGCTCGGGCGTGACCCATCCGGCGGCAACGAGCTCGGAGTGCAGGGCGGGCAGATTGCGGAACGGAATGCCGATGTCGACGTGGTGGGCGAGGTGCCACCCGGTGTTGTAGGGAACCATCCAGAACCGGGCGAGCGGCGTCTGGCGAACGACGTGGGTGGTGAGACGGCGATCACTCGACCGAGTCATGCCGCCGTGCTCGGCGATGGCCCGGAGCCGGTTGAGCACCTTCCACACCGACATCCATGGCGCCAACCACAACATCGGATACAGCCACCAATGGCCAGCGAGCGTGAGCGCGGCGGCGATCACAACCTGCGTGCCGAGGATGCGAAGCGCCAACGGCCGGCTCGATGGCTTGGCCAGGCC
>JBKJLN010000488.1:0-4477 GCA_046596935.1 Acidimicrobiales bacterium | reverse complement strand
CTCCAGACGCTTCTCCAGCTGTTGCACGGTGGCGGCGCTCACCTTCACGATGCCGCTCACGCGGTTCAGTTCGGCGTTGACGGCCGCGTGGGTCTGGCCGGTGTGACGGGCGATGAGGCGTCCCTTGTTGGCGTTGGCCTCGCGGAGGAACTCCTTGTGCTCGCGCATCGTGCGGCCGTCCGGGGCTGTGCCCGCACCGTCGGCGCCGGCCCCGCCTCGTGAGCCCGCGGGCAACGGAGGGAGCGGAATCGTGAGGTCGGCGTCGTCGGCGATGGGGTCGAAGGCGTGCTCGTCGTCGAGCACCCAGTCGGGCTGGCTGCCGTCGCCGAGGGGCACGGCCGAGATGGCTTCGAACATCGAGAACAGGTCGCCGTCGGCCACGTCGTCGAACTCGCCGTCGACGTCGCGCACGATCCGATCCTCATGGCGGAGGGAGTGGCGACGCTGCTCGGCGATGGCGAAGGCCCTCGCCCGCAATCGGGCCTCGTCGGGAATGAAGAGGAACGACTTCTGCCCCTTGGTGCCTCGGGTCCAGCGCACCAGGCGACCCACGGCTTGGCGGAAGAACAGCTCGGTGGTCGTCGTGGTGGCGAACACGCCGACGCGCAGGCGAGGGATGTCGACGCCCTCGCTCACCATGCGCACAGCCACGATCCAGGGGTCGGCGCTCGCTGCGAAACGCGAGATGTGAGTGGAAGCGTCGGGGTCGTCCGAGGTCGCGACGATGGCCTTCACCTTGAAACGGTCGCGAAAGAGCCGGGCGATGCCTTTGGCGTGGTCCTGGTCGGTGGCGATGACGAGCCCGGCGGCGTCGGGTTGCACCTTGCGAATGGCCAGCAACTGCTCGTGGGCCTGACGCAACACGTGGGGCATCCATTCACCCTCGAGGGAGTACGCCGTCCGTAGTCGCTGGCTTGCCTTGGCGGCGTCGACGTCGTCGTCGAAGGAGTGGGCGTGGACGCTTCCGTCGGGCGCGCTCCACTCCATCATCCCGTCGATGCGGGGGAAGTAGACGGGGCGCACGACGCCGCCATCGGACAAGGCGTCGCCGTAGCCGTATTCGAAGTCGGCTTCCGCTTCGTCGAGGCGGTAACGCACGAAGGGGATGGAGTGGGTGTCGCTGCGGAACGGCGTGCCCGAGAGGGCGAGGCGGCGGGCCGCCAGCTCGAAGGCCGTGCGCACGGCGTCACCCCAGGCCCGATCGTCGGCGGCATGGTGGAGCTCGTCGAAGATGACGAACGCGTCGGTGGCGAGGCCCCGCAACACCGGTGCGCAGCCGGCGACCTGTTGGTAGGTCGTGACCACGCCGTGCATGTCGCCCGGAAGGGCGCCGTCGGCCGCCGACCACTGCGGGTCGAGATGGAGATCGAAGGCCGCCGCCGCCTTGGCCCACTGGACCTTGAGGTGGGCCGTCGGCACGACGACGATCAGGCGGCGGGCGGCGCCGCTCGGGGCGTCGGCCAGACCCTGGCGGGCGGCGGTCAGCGCGAACGTGGTCTTCCCGGCGCCGGGGGTGGCGACGGCAAGGAAATCGGGCGAGGCGCTGGCGGCGAGGCGCTCGAGCGCAACCTTTTGCCAGGGCCGGAGGGTGACGGTGCGAGCCATGCGGGTCGCCGATCTTGGCAGGCTCTCGGGGCCCTTCCGACCATCGGCCCTGACCTGCGAATTCTTGGCGATGGGGGGCGGGAACGCACCTCGAAGGGGCAACATGGGCTCGTGCTCTCCCGCCGCAGATTCCTCCGATTGGCCGCCGGCTCGACCGTGGCCGTCGTCGTGGGGCCGTTGATCCCGCGGGCCGCCGGCGCAGCGGTGCAGCAGGTGATGGTGACGGGGACGGCCACCAACATCGGGCAATACCTCGAGCTCCCCTTCGATGTGCCGGCGGGCGTCAACCGCATCGACGTGAAGATCCTCACCGCCGGCGGCGACGCCATCATCGGGTGCGGGCTCTTCGACCAGCGGGGTGCCGGCTACCAAGCCCCGGGTTTCCGTGGCATCTACGGCGAGGAGCGCAAGGAGTTCTTCGTGGCACCGCACGAGGCGTCCCAGTCGTTCCTGCCCGGCGCCATCGACCCCGGCCGGTGGACCGTGCTGATCCCGGTGTTCCGCACCACCCGGCCGACCCAGGTGACAGCCGACGTCACCCTCACGTTCGGCCCGAGCCTGCCGACGCCTCCCTTCGGTGCGGAGCCCGGCGTCGTCAAGGAGGGGGCCGCTTGGTATCGGGGCGACCTGCACTGCCACACCCCGGAGAGCAGCGACGCGTTCAACTCCAAGACGGCGCTGAGCCCGAGCCAGTGGGCGGCCGAGTGCCGGCGCATCGGCCTCGACTTCGCCGCCATGACCGATCACAACGTCATCAGCCAGAACCTCAATCTCGGGGCGGCGGCTGGCGACGGGGTGCTGCTGATGGCGGGCGAAGAGATGACCAACTGGTTCCACGGCCACGCCACCGTCAGCGGCATCAAACCGGGCGAATGGCTCGACTGGCGCCAGACGCCGCTCAACCTTCCCCTGCCGTCGGGCCGAGCCCGCATCACCGAGTTCCTGAACATCGCCCGTGAAATGGGGGCCTACGTCGCCGCCGCCCATCCCGTCGGCGCCACCTTGGCCTGGGAATTCTTCGGCGACGCCGATGCCGACCCCAAGGCGCTCCCGGAAGGTCTCGAGGTCTGGACCGGATCGTTCCAGCCCGACGACGAAGCCGCCGTGCGCGTGTGGGACGACTACCTCCGCCGCGGCTACCGCGTCTGGGCCAACGGGGGCAGCGACCTGCACGGCGTCGTCAACACCAACGGCTTCTTCATCGGGACGCCGACCACGATCGTCTTCGCACCCCGCCTGGCCAAGGCCGACATCGTCACCGCCCTCAAGAACGGACGCAGCTTCGTCACCCGCAAGGCCGACGGCGTCGAGATCTACCTCTCGGCCCGAGGGAAGCAGGACCAGCGCGACATCGTCGGCGGCGAGATCTTCGGCAACGAGACCGACACCGTCGAGGTCACGGCGCTGGTGCGAAAGGGCAACGGGATGCGGCTCATCCTTCTGCGCGACGGTGCGCCGTTCTCGGTCACGCCGCTCACCCGCGACGACCAGGAGGTCACGGTTGCCGTCCCGATCGGACCCGGCGGCTACGTGCGGGCCGAAGTGCGGGGCGTGCCCTTCATCGATCCCACCCAGCCGCTCGGCGGACGCCTCGACATGGAGGCGTTGACCAACCCGATCTTCCTGCGTCGCGGTGCGGTGCCGGCGGGCAAGGCGCCTGTGGTCGCCAATCCGCCGCCGGCCTCTGCCCCGGCCAGCCCCGGAGCGCCGCCACCGCCGCCGGCGTCGACGGGGCGCGCGGGTGCCACCGGATCAAGTGGTGCCCCCCGGATGCCGGACACCGGCGGCGGGATCGGTGCACTCGGCGTCGTCGGCGCTGTGGCTGCAGGGATCGTGGCCATGACGCTGACCGAAGTGGTGCACCGTGCCGGATCGGGGACGACCCTCGTCGGCGTCGTCGTGCAGGTGGTCGGCCAAGTCACAGCCGTCGGGAACGACGGCGCCATCACCATCACCCGATGGGTGCCGGCGTGCTGCTCGCAGCACGACAAGTCCGTCGACGTACAGGTGAACGGCGTCGCCGATGTTGCCGTCGGCGACTGGGTCGAGGTCGATGGTCGCTGGCAGAACGGATCGGGCGCAGGGTTCGCCGAAACGCCGGCGCTCACGGCAATCGCGTTCCGTCCGGTCGACCAGCCACCGCCGCTACGCGAGGCCGAGTAGACCGCCGCCGGATCAGCACCACATATCCGACGACGACCGCGAGCGCGACCATCGCCTGCAAGAGCCCGGTGTAGCGAGCCGGGTAGACGACGCCCTCGATGTAGTGGTCGACGAATCCGCCGGCGTAGCCCCGTTCCCCGGCGGCCCGACGAAAGTGCTTCTCGAGCGGTGTCAGCGGACAGTCGACCCCGATGGTGACGCTGATCAATCCCCACAGCACCGACGGGACGTGAAGCCACAGCAGCTTCGGCCACCGGATGGCCAGCAGGCTTCCGGTGGCGATGAACACCAGGAACATCAGGTGGAACACCACGACGGCGTCGGCGGCCACCCGGGAGAGCACCGTCCGACGGTATCCCCCGCCGCGCCCTCCGCCGTTCTGGGGAGATCTGTTACGCGAAGAGCGTCAAAAATGTCCCCAGAAGCATCAGGGCGTCCACACGGCGTCGAGTGGCGTCGTCATCAGGCGCAACGCAACGTCGGCGGCGAGGGGGTGGTTGCCGGTGGTGAGGCGCTCGAGACCGATGGACGGATCGAGGGTCTCGATGGGGAAGTCGCTGCCGGCAATCACCCGAACGCCGGCGGCGAGGAGGGAATCCCACCGGTAGGCGTCGGGAAAGCGACCCGCGAGTGCGAGCGCCACCGACTCGGCATCGGAGGTGGCGAAGCAAGGTTGGATGCAGGCGACGACGCCGAGTTCGGCCATGCG
>JBKJLN010000278.1:0-7823 GCA_046596935.1 Acidimicrobiales bacterium | reverse complement strand
GTGCTCGAGCGCCTCCGCCAGGATCTCGCGCAGCACCTCGTTGAGACGGGCCGTGCGGGGGTAGCGGCGGGTGTGGGACGAGCGGCCCCGGCGGTTGGGTGGTGCCACTACGTGCGGGGGATCTCCCGCTCCTCGTAGGTCTCGATCACGTCGTTCTCCCGGAGATCCTGGAAGTCCGAGAGCATGATGCCGCACTCGAACCCGGCGGCCACGTCGCGGACATCGTCCTTGAAGCGCCGGAGGGACGGCAGCGCGCCCTTCCAGATGATCGTGCCCTCACGGATGTATCGGACCTTGGAGTTACGGGTGATCGTGCCGTTGAGGACGTAGCAACCGGCGACCTTGCCACGGGGTGTGGAGTAGATCATCCGGACTTCGGCGTCGCCAGTGACGACTTCCTCGTACTCCGGCTTCAGCATGCCGACCATGGCCGCTTCGAGATCCTCGAGCAGCTTGTAGATGATCTCGTAGGTCCGGATCTCGACATCCTGCGTGCCTGCGAGCTCGCGAGCCTTGCGGTCGGGACGAACGTTGAAGCCGATGATCGTGGCCCCGGACGTGGCTGCCAGGCTGATGTCGTTCTCGGTGATGCCGCCGGCGGCCCGATGCACGAACCCGACCTTGACTTCGTCGCGCTCGAGCTTCTGGATCGACTGCGTGACCGCTTCGAGTGAGCCCTGCATGTCGGCCTTGAGGATGAGGTTGAGGGTGGCCTTCTCGCCCCGCTGGATCTGCTCGAAGATGTCTTCGAGCTTGGCGCCGGTGCCGGTGGCCGAGGCCGTGCCCGCCTGGTTGGCGAAGCGGCGGCGCTGCGAACGGGCTTCGGCGACCGTCTTGGCCGTCTTGTCGTCGATGGTGGCACGGAGTTCGTCGCCGGCGAGGGGCACGTCGGAGAGACCGAGCACTTGCACCGGAGTCGACGGCATGGCCTCCTTGACGCGGTTGCCCTTGTCGTCGATGAGGGCGCGGACCTTGCCCCACGCCGCCCCTGCGACGAGCATGTCGCCGACGCGCAGGGTGCCGGACTCCACCAGGACGGTGGCGACCGGTCCCTGGCCGACATTGAGATTGGCCTCGAGCACGACACCGCGGGCGCGTCCCTCGGGGTTGGCCGAGAGCTCCTCGAGGTCGGCCACCAGGAGCAGCTGCTCCAGGAGGTCGTCGATACCCAGGTTCTGCAGCGCCGACATCTCCACCATGATCGTGTCGCCGCCCCAGTCCTCCGGGACGAGGCCCTGGTCGGAGAGCTGCTGCTTGACCCGGTCGACGTTGGCGTTCTCGCGGTCGATCTTGTTGATCGCCACGACCATCGGGACCTCGGCCGCCTTGGCGTGGTTGATGGCCTCGATCGTCGTCGGCATGACGCCGTCGTCGGCCGCCACCATCAGCACCACGATGTCGGTGGCCTCGGCGCCGCGAGCCCGCATGGCGGTGAACGCCTCGTGGCCCGGGGTGTCGATGAAGGTGATCTCGCGACCGTCCTTGACCACCTGATAGGCACCGATGTGCTGGGTAATGCCACCGGCCTCACCGGCGATGACGTTCGACTCGCGGATGCGGTCGAGCAGCAAGGTCTTGCCATGGTCGACGTGACCCATCACCGTGATCACCGGCGGACGGGGGCGAAGACTCTCCTCGTCCTCGTCCTCCTCCTCGGCGAAGAACTTGGCGATGAGCTCGGCTTCCTTCTCCTCGCCCCGGTCGACCAGGCGCACGGTGGCACCCAACTCGAGGGCGAAGAGCTCGATCTGCTCATCGGTGAGGGACATGGTGGCGGTGACCATCTCGCCCTGTTGGAGCAGGTAGCGGATGATGTCGGCCGGCGACCGGTTGAACTTGGGCGCGATCTCCTGGGCGGTGCTCCCGCGCTCGATGATGAGCTCGCCCTCGGGCACCGGGGCGTTCGACGGGGTGTAGCGGGTGAGCTCCTGCGCCTCGAGCTCTTCGTAGTTGCGGCGCCTCCGTCCTGAACGGCGACGACGGCCACCGCCGGCGAAGCGACCACCGCCGGGACGACCACCGGGTCCGCCGGGGCCTCCACCAGGTCCGCCGGGGCGAGCCCCGAACGCACCACCGGGGCCACCAGGGCCACCGCCGGGTCGACCGGCACCGCCGCCGCCGCCGAAGGCGGGACGACCGCCAGGACCGCTCGGAGGACCGCCGGGACGGGAGAATCCACCGCCCGCGGGACGACCGATACCGGGACCACCGGGACGACCGACGCCGCCGGGCGACATCGGACGTCCGCCCATACCGGGCGGCGGAGGGATCGGCTTGCCCGTGCGCGACGTCGGAGGGGTACCGGGGGGCGGAGGGATCGGCTTGCCGGTACCGCTCAGCGGGGGCCGCCGCGGCGGTGCGGGGACGGGTCGGCTCCCCGGGGCGCCGGGCATCGACGCGGGTCGCTGACCCGGATCGTCCATTGCCGGAGGGCGGGGGGCGTCGCCGGTCGACGGGCTGGTGCTCGGCGCCGGGGGCGTGCTCGGCGGCGCAGCCGCCACCGGGCGGAGGGCGTCGCCGCCACCGCTCGGAGCCGGGCGCTCGGCCGGAGCCACCGGGACGGCCGACGTTGCGGGGCGGGCCGGGGGCGACGACGGACGGCTCGAGATGCGGCCGATCGGAGCGGCCGGGCGCGCCGGTGCCTCCGACGTCGCCGGATCGCTGCCGCCGTCGAGGTCGTCACGGTCGCGGGGCTCGGTCAGCTCGGGCGGGGCCGTGCGGGCGTCGGCTTCGGCGGGTGCAACCGCGGCCGGGCGGGCGGGTTCCGCAGCCGGTTGCGCGGTGTCCGCGGCGGCCGGCGCAACTGCGGGCGCTGCCGCAGTGGCGGCCACCGGCTCGGCTGCCTCGTCGGCGGCCGCAGCGATGGGCTCGGCCGGGGTGGTTTCGGCTGCCTTCGGCGCAGCCGCCTTCTTGGCGGCGGCGGCCTTCTTCTTGGGCGACTCCGGCTCGGGCGGGGAGACGTCGCGACGAAGCCCCTCGCGGTCGGCCTTGCGTCGGGCCCGGTCGGCCTGCGCGTCCTCGATGCTCGAGGAATGGCTCTTCACCCCGATGCCCAGTGACAGGCACAGATCGAGGGACTCTTTGTTGGTCAGCCCGAGCTCACGAGCAAGCTCGTAGACGCGGATCTTCTTCTGAGGCAAGGGGTGAAGTTTCCTCTCGAAACACGGTCACCTGCACAGGGACCGTTACATGTCGCGACTACCTAGTCTCGCACGTTCTTCCAGGTAGGCACGAAGCGATTCGGGGGCTCCGTCGCTGATCGGAGCCCGGAATGCCCGCCCGAACGCCTTGCGGCGCAGCGCGAGATCCAGACAGGTCGGAGAGGCGGCGCACAGCCACGCCCCCCTTCCGGGAAGCGTCCGCCCGACGGCCAGCGAGCCGTCGTCCGAGCGGACGATACGCACCAACGCTTCGGGGGCCGCCGTCCGGCGGCATCCGATGCAGGTGCGCTGTGATGCAGTTATGCCGATGCCTCGCCTTCGGAGGCGGTCGGCGGAGTTGCGTCGTCCTCGGCGGACGGCTCGCCCGCCGCAGCCACCGACTCGGCCCCTTCGGCGTCGGGTTCGTCACCCGAGTGGGAGTAGGCGTCGATGGTCATGGCCTCGCCGCCCTCGGCCGGCTTCCACACGAGCTCGCCCGACGCTTCGTCGGTGACCCACTCGCCCTCGGCCCAGTCCTGGTTGGCGTACTCCTCTTCCTCCACCAGTTGGGTCTCGGACTTGATGTCGACGCGCCAGCCCGAGAGGCGGGCGGCCAGGCGGGCGTTCTGACCTTCCTTCCCGATGGCCAGGCTGAGCTGGTAATCGGGAACGATGACCGTGGCCGTGCCCGTCTCCTCGTCGAGGCGGACCTCCTTGACCTTGGCCGGCTGCAGGGCCCGCATCACGAACTCGGGCATGTCCTCGGAGTAGGGGACGATGTCGACCTTCTCGCCCCGGAGCTCGTTCGTGACCATGCGGACGCGAGCACCGCGGGCGCCGACGCAGGCTCCGACCGGATCGACGTTGGGATCGTTCGACCAGACGGCGATCTTGGTGCGGTGACCGGGCTCGCGGGCAGCGGCCTTGATCTCGACCACGCCGCTGCTGATCTCGGGGACCTCGAGCTCGAAGAGGCGCTTGATCAGGCCGGGGTGGGTTCTCGAGACCACGATCTGGGGGCCCTTGGTGGTCTTGCGGACCTCGACGATGTAAGCCTTCAAGCGGGCGCCGTGCTCGTAGCGCTCGTAGGGCACCTGCTCGGCCTGGGGCAGCAGGGCCTCGACCTTGCCCAGGTCGAGCAGCGTGTAGCGGTTGTCGCTCTGCTGGATGATGCCGGTGACGATGTCGCCCTCGCGCCCGGCGTACTCCTCGTACTTCTGGTCGCGCTCCGCCTCCCGGACGCGCTGGCTCATCACCTGCTTGGCCGCCTGGGCGGCAATGCGGCCGAAGGCCTTCTCGTCCTTGTCGACCTCGAATTCCTCACCCGTGGGCTCGCCGTCCTCATCGAGGAGTTGGGCCCAGATGTGGTATTCGCCGGTATCGGGGTCGATGTCGACCCAGCTGTTCTCGTGGGCTCCGGGCATGCGCTTGTAGGCCGTCTCGAGGGCATTGGCAAGCGCCTCGAACAGCGTCTGCACGGGGATTCCCCGGAGCTCGGCGATCTGACGCATCGCATCGAGCATGTCGGCGTTGTTGGCGGTCATGACGTCGTCGCTTTCCTGACTTTGCCGGGCTTGGCAGTGGGGCCCCACTCGAAGACGGTGCGGGCCTTTTCGATGTCGTCGTAGGCGAGGGTGCGACCGGCCACGACGATGTGGTCGTCGGTCGCCTCCGTGAGCTCGCCGGAGAACCGGCGGTCGCCTTCGACAGAGGACTTGGTCTTCACGTTCACGGTCGTTCCGATGAAGCGGGCGAAGTGGGCCGGCGTCTTCAATGGGCGCTCGAGACCCGGGCTCGACACCTCGAGGGTGTAGCGGCTGGGCACGGGATCGTGGATGTCGAGCAGGTCGGAGATCTGCTCGCTGAAGAGGGTGATGGCCTCGAGGTCGATGCCGCCGGGCTGGTCGAGGTAGATCCGCAGGAGTCCGGGACCGTGCTCGACGTCGACGACCTCGGCGCCGGAGGCGGTCACGAGGGGCTCGATGAGCTCACGCACTCGATCCGGAACGTTCATGACCAGCCTCCTTCCTCGATGTCAGGGGTGGAGCAAAGAAAAACGTGGGCTTCCGCCCACGTTTTGCTACCACCCGGATTCAAACGGAACAGCCCGACGAGGATAGCAAAACCTCCCGGGGGGTCCGAGGTCAGGGGCGGGAGGCGGTGGCCTTCCAGGTGTCCCAATAGGTGACTTCCTCGACCGGCCGGCGCTGGGCCTCGCCCCACTTGCCCGTCGGATATCCGACCGGGATCAGGGCGAATGTGACGACATCTTCAGGAATGTTCAGCGTGTCCCGTACTTCCTGCTCGTTGAGCTTGTGGACGGTCGTGAGGGTCGTGCCGAGCCCGAGGGCTCGGGCGGCCAGGAAGAGGTTCTGCACGCCTGGATAGATGGAGGCGGGGTCGCCACCCTTGGCGCAGGGGACCAGGATCACGGGAGCGTCGCCCATGTGTTCGCCGAGGTAGTCGGCGCTGTTCAGGACCCGGGTCGTCGTCGTGTCCTCAGCGGGCGTCCGAGAGCGGTACATCTCGGCCACGGGCGCCCAGGATTTCTTGTAGATCTCGCCCAATTTTGCCCGCTTCTCGGCGTCCTTCACCACGATCCAGCGCATGGGCTGGCCGTTTCCGCCCGACGGTGCCTTGGTGGCGGCCTCGAGGATCGTCCAGAGATCGTCATCGCTCACCGGCTTGTCGGCGTCGAGGCGACGCATCGCACGAGTGGTCCGGATGGCTTCGAAGACGTCCATGGAGAGCTTGTCTAGCCCCCACCCGCTTTCCGTCACGAATGGGGGCTATGGCATCCGCTGGGAACGGAAAGCTGTCAGGCGAAAGCGGAGGTGATGTCGGCCAGCGCGAGTTCGTCGCGCTCGCCGGTCGCCCGGTCCTTGCGCTCGACGATGCCCTTGGCCAGGCCCTTGGCACCGACGATGAGCTGGGTCGGCATGCCGAGGAGGTCGGCGTCGGCGAACTTCACGCCGGCTGATGAGTCGGCCCGATCGTCGTAGAGGACGGACACGCCGGCGGCCGTGAGTTCGTCATAGAGACGGTCGGCGGCCTCGGCCACCTCGGCGTTGCGGTTGGCCCCGAGGCTGAGCAGATGGACCCGGAAGGGTGCCATCTCGACCGGCCAGCGCAGGCCGGCGTCGTCGTGGTGTTCCTCGGCGACGACCGCGGGAAGGCGGGAGATGCCGATGCCGTAGCACCCCATCCAGAGGGGCTGCTCCTTGCCGTCCTCATCGAGGAATGTCGCCCCGGGCACCTTCAAGCTGTAGGTCAAGCCGAGTTGGAAGGTGTGACCGGCCTCGACCGAGCGACCGAGCATGACGGGCTCGCCACAGCGGGGGCAGGGATCCCCGGCGACGACCGTGGCGAAGTTGCCGAAGGCCGACGGATCGAAGTCGCGCCCCAGAGTCGCGCCGCTGACGTGGTGGTCGGCCTTGTTGGCACCGGTGACCCACGTGCGGGGGGTCTTCACCGCCTTGTCGGCCAGCACCCGAACGCCCTGGCCGGTCAACCCCATCGGACCGATGTAGCCCTTCACGAGTTCGGGGTGAGCGGCGAAGTCGGCGTCATCGAAGGGCCGCATGCCCTTGGGCACCCGCACCTCACGATCGCCGGGAACGACCACGATGACCGGGGATCCGTCGGCGCCCTCGTTCTCGTCGACGAGGGCGATGCACTTCAACATGCCGGCGGCGTCGAGGTCATGTCCGGCAGCGACGAAGTGCTCCACCACGAGGTCGATGCCGGGACGATCAGGTGTGTGGTGCTCGACGAGGGCCTCGGGAGGAGTGGGCTTGTCGTGCCAACGGTCGCCGGCGACGGCGGCTTCGGTGTTGGCCGCGTAGTCACACGCCGAGCACTGCACGAAGAAGTCTTCGCCAATGCTCGACAGCACCATGAACTCGTGGTTGATCTCGCCGCCGATGGAGCCGGAGTCGGCCTCGACGGGCGTGTACGTGAGCCCGCACCGATCGAAGACCCGGCAGTAGGCGTCGTACATGACCTTGTACGACGCCTGCATGGCGCCGGGTGAGGCGTCGAAGGAGTAGGCGTCCTTCATGATGAACTCGCGGCCGCGCAGGAGGCCGAAGCGGGGTCGGGCCTCGTCACGGTACTTGAGTTGGATTTGGTACACGTTCACGGGCAGGTCGCGATAGCTCTCGACCTCGGCTCCGACGGTGGCAGTCACGACCTCTTCGTGGGTGGGACCGAGCACGAAATCGCCACCGCGACCCTGGAGCCGGAAGAGAATGTCCTCCATCGTCGACAGCCGTCCGGTGGACTCCCACAGCTCGGTCGACTGCAGCACCGGCATCAACATCTCCTGCGCGCCGGCCCGGTCCATCTCGTCGCGCACGATGGCCTCGACCCGCTGCAACAACTTCCAACCCAGAGGCAGATAGGTGTAGATGCCGGAGGCGTGGCGGCGGATGTAGCCGGCTCGCACGAGCAGCTGATGGGAGATGGCCTCGGCGTCACTGGGCGCATCGCGCAAGGTGCGGAGGAGGAGCCGGGACATGCGCATGCCCGCATCGTACGAGCGAGGTCCGCGTCGGCCGTGCAAGATTCTTCCCATGAAAGCCGCTGTCCTCAACTCCTGCCCCGGCGACCTCGACATCGAGGACGTCGCCATCGACAAGCCCGGTCCCCGGGAGGTCCTGATCCAGACGGCTGCAGCCGGAC
>JBKJLN010000300.1:0-3601 GCA_046596935.1 Acidimicrobiales bacterium | reverse complement strand
GACGGAGGCGGCGGTGGACGCCCTGCCGACGGGGAGACCCCGTCGCCGGCCCAGCGCGATCGCCAAGAGCGCACCGACGAGCAGCTCCGGAGCGCGAACAACCGTCGAGTAGTACGCGGGCCAGGCGGCCCCGATCCCGACCGCCGCCGCGGTGAACGCCAACAGCAGGACCGCCAACATTCGCCGCGCTCCGCGCGACACGGCGAACACCACGACGACGACCACGGGGTACAGCAGGTAGAACTGCTCCTCGATGGCCAGGCTCCAGAAGTGGAGCACGGGCGACGGCGAGGCGAAGAGGTCGCCGTAGTTCCCTCGTGCGAGCAGGAAGCGCCAGTTGGCGACGTCGAACAACGCCGCGAGGACATCGCCGCGCATGCCGGCGAGCTGGTCGGGTGTCGCCAAAACGGTGGCCGCGGCGGAGACGACGGCCAGGGTCACCAGGGCCGCGGGCAGGAGTCGGCGGAACCGACGCGCCCAGAATCGCCGGAGGTCGATGTGGCCGGTCCGCGCGTGCTCCTCGAGGAGTAGGCACGTGATCAGGAACCCCGAGAGCGTGAAGAACGTGGAGACCCCGAGGTAGCCCCCTCGGGCCCATCCGAAGCCGGCGTGGAACATGACCACACCGGCGACGGCGAGGCCCCGCAGCCCGTCGAGCGCCGGGTGGTGCTCAGTCCGAGTCGTTGCTTCTCCGGGGGTCGTGCGATCGGTTGCGAGGATGGCCGGACGCTACCGGCCGATCGAATGTTCCTGTTCGGGCCCAGCGAGCATTGTGGTCAGCGCAGGGCAGGTGGGCCGGCGTCTATCCGCTCGCCGAGCTCGGCGATGCGAGGTGCTCCTTCGCCCCATCGCGATTCGAGCCACCACGTCGCTCCTGCTTCTGCCCACTGCTCGGCGATCGTGCGGGCCGCGGCCGGGTCATCGTCGGGCGTCTCGCCCTCGCAGACGATGTCTCGGGGCCGGCCCGACGTGGGGTCATCGCCGTGTGACTGCAGCCACTCGCATCCGGCTCGCAGGGTCGACGGCTCGGGTTCCAGCATCTCGGCGATCCACCCGTCACAGCGCAGGACGCGATCCATCGACTTCGCGGAAGGGAAGCGCCCGACCACCCAGATGGGGGGAGGTGTCTGCACCGGCCGGAAGGCGGCGAGGTCGCCCCGAGCGGTGAGGTCGAGGCGGTGGTGTCGACCCTCGTACGCCAGGTTCCCACCCCATAGCGCCTGGATGATGCCAATCCCGTCGTCGAGGAGCTCGGCGCGATGCCGCCGGTCCTCGACTTCGCCAGTGCGGCCGAGCCCGGTGTCGACGGCTCCCAGGCCAATGCCGAGGATGGCCCGTCCTCCCGACAACTGATCGAGCGTGGCCACCTGACTCGCCACCTTCCACGGCCGACGCCAGGGGAGCGGCGTCAGCATCGTTCCGAGTCGGATCCGGGTCGTTCGCATGGCCATCGCCGACAGGAGGCACCACGCGTCCACCCCGTAGGCCGCCTCCCATACGAAAATGCCGTCCCAGCCGGCGCGCTCGGCGGCAATGGCGAGTTCGAGTTGCACCTCGGGCGACCCACCAGGAAGAACGATCCCGAATTGCATTGGTCCTCCTTACAACACCGCCGACGTCAGCGGAAGGCGAGACCGGCGAAGTCGCCCGACGTGCGCCACTGATCGATGTAGTTGAAGTACGCCATGGCACCGTGGGGATACCCGACGTAGTACTTCGCCGCCGGGCCGGCGTCCTTTCCCTCGTTGTTGTAATAGCCCGGCGTGCAGTCGGGGGCGCCGAGCATCATCCGACCGGCGCCGGAGAGCAACAGCTCGATCCATGCATCCTCGGCCTCCTTCGTGACCTCGATCTCGTCGTGGCCGCCGTCGATGGCGTGTTTGATCGTCAGAGCGATCGTCTTCCCGGATTCGGTGAGGTTGTGGGGCACGTTGGAGATCAGGTTGGCACCCTGCGTGGGCTGCACGATGAACGCATTCGGAAATCCGTGGACGTGGATGCCGTGGAGACTCTTCATGCCGTCGGCCCAGTACTCCGAGAGCTTCACGCCGTCGCGGCCGGTCATGTCGTACCCGGAGCGGGAGGTGTACTCGGTGCCGACCTCGAAACCGGATGCGTAGATGATGCAGTCGACCTCGTATTCCTTGCCGTTCACCACCACGCCGGTCTCGGTGATGCGCTCGACCCCCTTACCGTCGGTGTGGACGAGATAGGTCCCGGGCTGGTTGTAGGAGTCGAGGTACTCGTCGTGGAAACACGGCCGCTTGCAGAGCTGGCGGTACCAGGCCTTCAGCGATTGGGCTGTCTCGGGATCCTCGACGATCGAGTCGACGCGCGACCGGATCTCTTCCATCTTCTCGAAGTCGGAGTTCTCGAACGCCTCCATCATCTTCTCCGCTGTGAGGCCCTCTTGCGGGAGTTCCATGATCTTGGCCCGAATGCGTCGCGCTAGATCGGTCCACCCATCCATCACGAGATCTTCCTCGGCCATGCCACCGGTCTGGTTGGCGGTGAAGTTCTCGAGCCACCGCTGTTGCCAGCCCGGCGTCGCCATGTCGGCAAACCACTCGGGATCGGTGGGTCGGTTGTTGCGGACATCGACCGAGGAGGGCGTGCGCTGGAAGACGTAGAGCTCATGACAAGCCTTGGCCAGATGGGGTACGCATTGGACCGACGTCGCCCCGGTGCCGATGATGGCGACCCGTTTGTCGGCGAGCTTGTCCATCGGTGCACCTTCGGAGTCGCCCCCGGTGTAGTCGTAGTCCCATCGGCTGGTGTGAAAGGAGTGCCCGCCGAACGACTCGAGACCGGGTATACCGGGCAGCTTGGGGACGTGGAGCGGCCCCGTCCCCATGGCGACGTACTGCGCCGTGAAGGAGTCACCGCGGTTCGTCCGCACGATCCACCGTGAAGCCGATGCGTCCCAGGTGAGGTCTTCCACCTCGGTGTGGAAGAGGGCGTTGTCGTAGAGCCCGTAGTGCTTGCCGATGCGCTGGCAGTGCTCGAGGATCTCGGGCTGGTGGGCGTACTTCTCGGTCGGCATGTGCCCGGTCTCTTCGAGCAAGGGCATATAGACGAACGAGGCCGTGTCGCATTGCGCGCCCGGGTAGCGGTTCCAGTACCAGGTGCCACCGAAGTCCCCGCCCTTCTCGATGATGCGCACGTCGTCGACGCCGGCTTCTTTGAGTCGGGCTCCGGTGACCAGCCCGGCGAAGCCTCCACCGATGAATGCAACCGTGACGTGGTCGGTCTTCGGGGGGCGCTCGACCACGGGCAGGTACGGGTCGACGAGGTAATGGGCGAACCGGCCGGTGAGGCGGACGTACTGGTCGTTGCCGTCGGCACGGAGCCGCTTGTCGCGTTCGGCGACGTACTTCTGGCGGATCGCCTCCTTGTCGATCGGGGTACCGTCGGGCTTCGTCGGGCCTTCGGTGATCGTCATGGCGAGCTCCCTGTGAACGGAAAAGGGCGAGCGGAGGACTGAGGCGAGCCGCAGGTCCGGTGCACCATTTGATACGAGTTGGCCCGACCGCGGCCAGATGGCGCCGGGTCTAGGTTTCGCGGGGTGACGGTCCAGACGAGGTACGAGACGATCACCGCC
>JBKJLN010000258.1:0-14523 GCA_046596935.1 Acidimicrobiales bacterium | reverse complement strand
GACTCCGGAAGGGCTTGCGCCCGAGATTGGCGACGTTGACGGCGATACGACCGCCGGGTTCGAGCACCCGCCGGCACTCGGCGAACACGTCGCGGAGCATGGTCAGGAACTCCAGGTAACTCCCGGGGATGTGCCCCTCGCCCAAGGCCTCCTCGTAGGCCTTCCCGGCGAAATAGGGCGGCGACGTGACCACCAGGGCGACGCTGGCGTCGGGGATCGACGCGAGATGGCGCGAGTTCCCGAGGTGGCAACCGAGCTCGATGTGCGTCGGATCGCCGAGGACGGCATCGGTACTCAGCAGCGGGGCTGCGAACCGCCCGTAGAAGGCAGTGGCGTCGTGGTTCTCCCGCTTGCCGACTCCGAAGTTGGTGGTGCGAGTCGCCACCGGCGCACGCTAGCGGCCGGGGCTCACGCGCCGGCGATGCTCAGGCGACGTCGAAGCCCTGTTCCTCGATGGCCTCGCGTATGGCCGCCAGATCGGCAGCGGCCTCGTCGTAGGCGACGGTCACCGTCTTGTCGGGCACCGACACCTCGGCCGTCGAGACACCATCGAGGCCGTTGAGGGCTCCCTCGATGGAGTTCTTGCAGTTGTCGCAGTGGATGGCCGGAACCGAGAGGGTTGTCGTCGTGGTCACGACGCCGAGGGTACTTGTCCCAGGTGGCAATCTTCGTTGAACGAGTGCAGCGACGGGCCCTTTGGCCCGATGGCGATGCGGCTGATGGAGGCGACACCGAGGAACGTCCGCCACGAGACCGTCGGCCCGACCCCGAGCGCCCACGCAACGGCCGCTTTGATCGGCGACACATGACTGATCACGACCACGTCGCCGTCACCGTCCTGGGTGCTGAGGTCGGCACAGGCGGCGTGAACGCGGTCGCTCAGGTGGAGTAGCGATTCCCCGCCCGGTGGCGCAAAGGCGGGGTCGGTGCGCCACCCATCCCAGACCTCGGGTGGAATCGAGGCCAGCGGCCGGCCGTCCCACTCGCCGTAGTCGAGCTCGATCCATCGCTCGTCGACCTCGACCTCGACGTTCGGGCCGAACGCCTCGGCCGTTTGCGACGCCCGGAGGAGGGGGCTGGTCACGAGCCGAAGTCCTGGAGACCGAACGAGGAGGGATGCCGCCGCCCCCGCCGCTTGGCGCCGGCCGAGTTCGGTCAAAGGCGCATCGAGATGACCTTGAAGGCGCCCGCCGGCATTGACTTCGGTTTGTCCGTGCCGCAGCAGGATGATCATGCGTGTGGCAGCGGGCCGGGCGCGAGGTCGCGCCCCAGGCGACCGGTGCGCACGAAGACGCGCCGCCGCTCGGGTTCGGAGAGGCGGAAGCGGCGCCCGCACCACCACAACGCGGCCACGCCAGTTGCCTCGAGAACGACCAGGAGAACAACCGGCCGGCCGAGGCTCGGGAGCCCGCTACCAGGAAGTCGACGACCCAGGAACGGCCACCAGAAGGTCACCGACCTGGTCCAGGTCGCATCGAGCAGCAGATGGCAGAACGTACCGATCGGGAGGGCGAGCAATTGCCTTCGGACGGTGCGCCGACCCCGCGTCGCCAGCATCACGAGCACGAGCAGAGCGACGCTGAACAGGAGGGTGTGGAGGTAGCGGGCGCCACCGAGGAACACGTCGACGACATCAGGGAGGAGCGCTCCCGCCATGACCAAGCGGTAGTCGATGGCGGTGTCTTTGAAGACCGTCCAAACGATGACGAACGACATTCCTGCGAACCAGAAGAGCACGCGTTGGTCTGCTCAGGTCTGGCGAACGAGGATGCGACCGCACTGGTCACAGTGCACGACCGCATCGGGTGGCTGGTGGCGGATGCGATCGAGTTCGGTCGCTGGAAGCTTCATGTTGCAGCCCATGCACGTGGCGTGTTCCAGGCGAGCCGCTCCGATGCCACCGAGACGGACGCGCAGCGTTTCGTACGCCACGAGGAGATCGTCAGGTACTCCGGCGGCTGCGGCTGACCTCGCCGACTCCTCCTGCAGAAGTTCGTTGTCGATCTCGACCTCGGCCGCAGCGATGTCCTGGCGGAGTTGGGCCGCTTGATGCAGAAGCGAAAGGTCGGTCGTCTCGATCGCCGTCACGGCGGCGTCGAGCGGCTCGCGCTCCTCCATCGTCTCGAGGGCACGGTCCTCCAAGGTGGAGACGCGCGACTTGATCGATGCGATCTCACCGCCCATCGCCTGCAGATCGCGGGCCGCCGAGATCTCCCCCGAATACATGCGCCGGTCGATCTCGGCGATACGGGCTTCGCTGGCGGCGATGTCCTTCTCGAGGTTGGCTTGGCGGGCGGCCACCTCATTGCGAGCGGCGACAGCCGCAGCATGCTGCGCCACCAGAGCCTGCCGCTGCGATTCGACGTCGCGCAGTGTGGCGCGGGCGGGAAGCGCGGTCCGCCGGTGCCGGAGCTGGTCGAGGACCGTGTCGTGGCCTTGGACGACCAACAAGTCCTCGAGGTGGCTCATCCCCCGATTGTGGTCGACGGCGATACCGGCTTGTCGGTGGTGGTGGTCCTGGTCGTCGTTGGCGTCGACGAATTGTCCGGGTCGGTCGTCGTCGAGGAGCCGGAGAAGTTGCCGAGGCTGGTGGTCGATGACGACGGGCCCCTGACCGTCGACCTCTTCTTCACGGTCGTTGGAACGCCTCCTGCACCTGGCCCGGTGCCCGATTCCTTGGAGAACTTCACCGGCTCCGGCTTCCCGAACTTGCCCAGGTCGGGCTCAGCGAACTTCGAGACCGGCGCACCCTTCATCGCCTCGGCCATGTAGGCGCCCCACACCATTGCGGGATAGGAACCGCCTGTCACCTTGATGCCGCCGACGTTGAGCATCGGGTCCTGCGCTTTGGGATTCCCCATCCAGACGGCGGTTGAGAGTTCACGGGTGTAGCCGATGAACCAGGCGTCGCGATGCTCCTGCGATGTTCCGGTCTTCCCCGCAACCACGCGATCACGCTGGCGTGCCCGCGTTCCGGTGCCTCCGTCCACGACCTTTCGCAGCACGTAGGTCACGCTGCGAGCGATGTTCGGCTCGATCACCCGTACGCCGTCCTTCTTGCCGGTCATCACCTGGTCGCCCTTGCGGTCGAGCACCTTCTCCACGAAGTAGGGCTCCTGTCGCACACCGTCATTCGCAAAGGTCGCATAGACCGAAGCCATCTCGAGCGGCGTCACGTCCTCGGCGCCGAGACTGATGGAGGGCCCGTACTTGCCGTCCTGGGAGATGGGGATCCCGAGGCGTCTGGCCATCGCCGCCACCTTGTCGATCGACTTGTAGGGGCTGTCGTCGAGAGCCAGACCGAGGCGGACGAAGGCGCAGTTGAGCGACTTGGCGGTTGCCTGGGAGATCGGGCCGTTGGCGCCCTTTGACCCCTCGTAGTTCCCCGGAATGTAGGGGTCGGGGATGATGCCCTTGTAGCTGATGGGGCAAGGCTCCGTGCCGTTGATCGTGTCTTCCGGTCCGATGCCGGCTTCGAGGGCGGCCGTCAGCACGATCGGCTTGAACGAGGAGCCGGGCTGGCGGCCACTGCCACCGCGACCGGTGGCGAGGTTGTACTGGGCCGTCTTGTAGTCCTTGCCGGCCACCATCGCCCGCACGGCGCCGCTCGAGGGCTCGACGGAGATGAGTGCCGCGTTGAAGCGGCCCTTGGTGTCGGGGATCTTGGTTGCGACCTGGCGTTCGGCGATGTCCTGCAGGCGGGGGTCGAAGGTCGTCTCGATGCGGAGTCCGCCGCGGAAGATGGCGTTGTACCGCTCCGACTGCGTCGCCCCGAGCCGCTCGTCGGCCAAGAGGCTCTTCTCGACCTCTTCGATGAAGTAGTCCTGGGCCGTCTTGAACGGCTCCTCCCGCTTGGCGGGGACCGGAACCTGCTTCAGTTGCACCGCCTGCTCGGGGGTGACGTCGCCTTGCACGACCATGCGGTCGAGGGCCAGGTCTCGGCGCTCCTTGGCCAGCTCCGGCCGTTTGAACGGGTCGTAGCCGACCGGGTTCCTGATCAACCCGGCGAGGAACGCGCCTTCCTCGACCGTGAGTTGACTCGCCTGCTTCCCCCAATAGGTCTCGGCGGCCGCTTGCACGCCGTACGCGTTGTTCCCGAAGAACACCGTGTTGAGGTAGCGCTCGAGGATCTCGTCCTTGGTCATCTGTTGCTCGAGGCGCACCGACAACACGGCCTCCCTGGCCTTGCGGCCCAGGTCGCGTTCGGGTGTGAGCAACGACTGCTTGACGAGCTGCTGGGTGATGGTCGATCCGCCCTGGCGAACCGAACCCGACTCCACGTTCGTGAGTGCCGCCCTCATGATCGAGCGGATGTTGACGCCGCTGTGGGCGTAGAAGCCGTCGTCCTCCACGTCGAGCACGGCCTTGATCACGTGCGGTGGCACCTGATCGAGGGTCACCGGCGAGCGGTTCTCCTCCACATGCAGCACGGCCATGACGCCACCGTCCCGGTTGTAGACGACCGATCGCTGGGACAGCTCGTTCAGCTCCAGCGCGGCGGGGAGCTTCTTGCTGTTGGCGGCGGTGGCGATAGCTCTTGCCGGCCGGGTCAGCAAGAGCGTTCCCGCAACCAGACCGAGGGCGGCGAGGAACAAGGTCAGGAGATACCGGGAGAACAGGCGCACGACGAACGGCAAGGCTACCCGCCACCTCGCGCATTAAATGGCGCGACCCACGCATCGGGAACGAGGGCGCAGGGTACGTTGGCCCGGTGCCCACCTCGCACACCGACCTCCTGCTGGCCGGCCGCTACCGACTCGGAAAACTCCTCGGTGCCGGCGGGATGGCCGACGTCTATGAGGGCATCGACGAGCGGCTCGAACGGTCGGTGGCGGTCAAGTTGCTCCGACCCGACATGGCCGTCCGCGACGACGTCCGCCTCCGCTTCGAGGCCGAGGCCCGCAGCGCCGCCAGCCTCACCCATCCCAACGTGGTGGGGGTGTTCGATTCCGGTGAGGACGGGGAGATCCCGTTCCTGGTCATGGAGAAACTGCCAGGGGAGACCTTGGCCGACCGCATGCGAGCCGGTCCCGTCGAGCCTGCATGGATGTTGCGGGTGGCGGGCGACGTCCTCGGCGCCCTCGGTGCTGCCCATGCCGCCGGCATCGTGCATCGTGACGTGAAGCCGGGAAACGTCCTCATCGCCGCCGACGGATGCGCCAAGGTCGCCGACTTCGGCATCGCCAAGAGCCTCGAAGTGGCGGCTGAGGCCGACCTGACCGGCACGAACCAGATCGTCGGCACGCCTGCGTATGTCGCCCCGGAGCGAATGCTCGGCCAGCCGGCCACGCCGCAGGCCGACCTGTACGCGGTCGGGGTACTGCTCTACGAGGGCCTTGCCGGCCAGAAGCCGTTCGCCGGGAACACGCCGCTGGCGACGGCGTACGCCATCCAACACGAAAACCCTCCGCCGTTGAACGACGTACGGAGCGGGCTTCCCCGCCACGTCGTGCAGGCGGTCGAGCGAGCCATGGCGCGCGACCCATCCGTCCGCTTCGGATCGGCGGCCGAGATGGCTGTCGCCCTCGGCGTCAATAGCGGTGAGCCCGTCGTCGCTGCGACCTGGGCCGACACCGATGCCACCGTCGTGTCCGCCAACCACACCCAGGTGCTGCCGGTCGGTGCCGCCCTCCCTCTGGTGCCCGACCTGGGGAGTGCGAACGACGACACCGACGAACGAGCCACGTCGGCGCCTGTGCCCTTGCTCCACGATCGGCGGCGGCTGCTCCTTATCGCCGCCGCAGCACTGCTGTTCGCTCTCGTGCTCCTGGGCATCGCCGCCGCCGGAACCGGGGGGAAGCAAGATCCCTCGAAGGAGACGACGAGCACTTCCTCCGTCGAACCGGTGGCCACGCCTCCGACCACGGCCGCGCCCCCGACAACCGCTGCACCCGCTCCTCCTGCGCCAGCCGGCGGGGGCAAGGGCCGAGGCAAGAAGGGTGACGACTGACCGCCACCATCGCGCCGGTCGAGGCACTCCGTAGGATCGCCTTTCTCCTCGAACGCCAAGGTGAGCCGAGCTACCGGGTCCGGGCATTCCGCGGGGCCGCCTCGGCCATCGACGTTCTCGACGTCGACCAACTCACCGAACGGGCACTGAGCCAACGTCTCCGGGAACTGCCCGGTATCGGCGAGGTCACCGAGCGGGTCATCCTCGAAGCGCTGGCCGGGGAGGTTCCCGGCTACCTCGCCCGCCTCGAGGAAGGGCCGCAAGGACCGGTGACCGAAGGCGGACAGGAGATCCGAGCCGCATTGCGGGGTGACTGTCACACCCATTCCGACTGGTCCGACGGCGGAAGTCCGATCAAGGAGATGGCCGAATCGGCGCGGGCGATCGGCCACGACTACCTCGTCCTCACCGACCACTCGGGACGGCTCAAGGTCGCCAAGGGCCTCGATCGTGAGCGGCTCCTCCGCCAGCTCGATGTCGTCGCTGAGCTCAACGAGCAGCTGGCGCCCTTCCGAATCCTCACCGGGATGGAGGTCGACATTCTCGAGGACGGCGAGCTCGACATGGGCACCGAGGTGCTTTCCCGACTCGACGTCGTGGTGGGGAGCTCACACAGCAAGCTCCGCATGGAATCACCGGCGATGACGAGGCGCATGGTCACCGCCGTCGCCAACCCAGATTTGGACATCCTCGGTCATTGCACCGGACGTCTGGTCGTGGGGAAGGGCCGGCCCGAGTCGGCCTTCGACGCCGACGTCGTGTTCGCAGCCATCGTGCGCTTCGACAAGGCCCTCGAGATCAACAGCCGTCCAGAGCGACTCGATCCGCCTCGGAGGTTGCTTCGGTTGGCCCTCGAAGCCGGCTGCCGCTTCAGCATCGACACCGATGCTCACGCCCCCGGCCAACTCGACTGGCTGCCCTACGGCTGCGCTCGGGCCGAGGAGTGCGGCGTCCCGATCGATCGGATCGTCAACACGCTGCCAGCCGACGAGCTGCTGGCGTGGACTGCCTCCCATGCACGCCCGGCTGCGCCCAACTGACCACACAGCGTTTAGGAGGTCCGACCAAAGGGGCATACGAACCACATCGAACGAAGGCGGGGGATCTCGTCACGCTCACCGAACGGAGAACACCATGGGCATCGGCGTCAGCATTTTCCTCATCGCCATCGGGGCCATCCTGGCCTTCGCGGTCGACTTTCAGGTCTCAGGGCTCGACATCAACACCGTCGGCATCATCCTGCTGGTGATCGGCGTGATCGGACTGGCGACCTCCTTCTTGTTCTGGGACCGCATGGGCTTCGGCTCCGCAAGTCGCCGCACTGTCACCCGCGACACCGTCGCCGGCGGGGTAGCCACTCCGGTGGCGCCGACCACGGCTGTCCGCGAACGCACGGTCGTTCGTGACGAGGAAGTGCTCTAAGCCCGAATTATTCGGCCGGGGCCGACTTCCTGGCCCGCGCCTTCTGGCTGCGCTCGAGAAGGTGGGCCGGAACCCTGCTGTTCGTTGCTGCTCCGCTCGGCGCAGCTGCACCGCTGTCCGCTGCAGCTGCGACGGGCCCGGCCGGGGCCTTCGGCCGTAACGCCTCTTCGGCGCGGCGGACCTTGAAGGCCTCCCAATCGTCCTCTCGGACGAGGTCGGCCGCACTCACCGAACCGACCCACGCCCCATTGTCGAACTGCACCCAGTAGCGGGCCCACGTGAGCCCGTTGGCGACCTTGATGAGACCGGCAGTTCCCTCGGGCACGCCTCGTATGCCACGAGTGAGGGTGACCCGTTGCCGGGCCTTGAGCGCGCTGGTGGTGTCCGTCTTGGCCATCGCCACCGGAGGCTAGCGGCGGAGTCTCTTCGCCTCACAGATAGGGTTCCGAGCGCATGGCCAACGGTGACGCGCCCCGGCGGGTTGCCGCCTTCGATTTCGACGGAACGCTCATTCCTGGCGACAGCGTGCTGCGGTTCGTTCTGAAGGTGAGCGGTCCCCGACGCTTCGCCAACGGCGTGGTTCGCTCGGCGATCGTCGCCCTCCGCACGCGTGGCGACCGAGATGCTGCCAAGGCTGCCCTGCTGTCAGGCGCCATGGCCGGTCTCGAGGCCACCGCCGTCACCGTTGCCGGGG
Source organism: Acidimicrobiales bacterium (assembly GCA_046596935.1). Classification (GTDB taxonomy): domain Bacteria; phylum Actinomycetota; class Acidimicrobiia; order Acidimicrobiales; family CADCTF01; genus DATLED01. The sequence continues at coordinate 6,457 of JBKJLN010000258.1, read as the reverse complement.
CCGACTACGCCGACCACCTCCTGGGGCGCCTCCGTTCTGATGGGACGGCCCGCATCCGGTGGCATCAGACACGCGGTCACGAAGTCGTCTTGGTGTCGGCATCACTGACCGCCTACCTCGCTCCCCTCGCCCGCCGTCTGGGCATTGACGCCGTCTTGGCCACCCGCCTCGAGGTCGACACCACGTCTGGGCGGTTGACCGGGCGACTCTCCGGCCCGAACGTTCGGGGGCCGGAGAAGGTCGTCCGCTTGCAGCAGTGGCTCGACGGCGCCGACACCGAGCTGTGGGCCTACGGCGACAGCTCCGGCGACAACGAACTCCTCGCCCGTGCCGACCACGGCACCCGCATCCGCTCCGGCCGCTGGCCCGATCTGCCCGCCTGACGTGCCGGCATACGCGCTCCTCATCCGTCCCGCGTCGAACCGGGTCTTCGGTGGCGTGGCTGGCGCCCTCGCCGCCTCAGAGTTGGCCGCCGCCAACGAGCTCCTCCTCCATGGCCGGCTCTTCGACGTCGAACGCTCGACCATCGCCGGTGTGGAGTACCTCACCGTCAGAACCGATGGTCCGCTCGATGCCTCGGCCACCCTCGCTTCCGTCGTGGCCAACCTGTCGTCTTCCTATGCGTTGTTCGAACGGATGGACGGCGCCGACGAGATGCTGCGGCCCGTCGCTCTGACAGGGCTCGACCTGTACGACGACGACCTCGTATCGACCCAGCGTTACCTCGGGAAGACCAACGAGACCCTGACGAAGCTGGCGGTGAACCTCGGCCTCTTCGCATCGACCAATGGTTTTGACGCGCTCTTGGGCGGACGGCGGGTCCAGATCCTCGATCCCCTGTGCGGACGGGGCACGACGCTGAACCAGGCGCTGATGTACGGGGCGGATGCGTTCGGGATCGAGCAGAACGCCAAAGACACGACGGCTTACGCGACCTTCCTCACGACTTGGCTGCAGACCAAGCGGCTCAAGCATCGAATCGAGAAGGCGCGCACCCGAAATCGCTTCGCCGTGTCCATCGGAGGCAAGGGCGCATCCTCCGCTGGATCTCGACAGGTGGTCGATCTCGCAACCGCCGACACCACCGAGGCCCTGGATCTGTTCGGCCGCAATTCGATGGACCTGATCGTGACCGACCTCCCCTACGGCGTGCAGCACGGATCGAAGAGCGACGCCGGTCTCGCACGGGGCCCATCGGCGCTGCTGGAGGCGGCCCTCCCCGTCTGGCGGACGGTCGTGCGACCAGGCGGTGCAGTCGTCCTCTCGTGGAACGTCCGAGTGCTCCCGCGCCCGCAGCTGCTCGCCCTCCTGGACGACGCCGGGCTGGCGGTGGTGGCACTCGGCGGAGGAATCGGGTTCGAGCACCGAGTCGACCGCACCATCACCCGCGATCTCGTCGTCGCTCGCCGGCCTCCGACGTAGGGCACCACCCGCCGAGGTGGACGGACGCCGCTCCGAACCGCTACCTTTGCCCCCGACGTCGTTCTGTTCGTGTCCCTCGGGATGCGGCCGACGCTCGGCCGCACCGCCGATCCGATGGGAAGACGCGTGCCCCTCCCGTACCCACATCCGATTCGACGCGCCGTGGCCCTGGCTGCGGTTCTCACCCTGGTCTGGGGCGGCACGGCCGCCTCGGCTGAGCCCGACCCCGCAGCCCAGCGGCGCGAGGTCCAGCGCCAAAAAGCCGACGCTGCCTCCAAGGTCGACGTGCTCAAGGCCTCCGATGCCCAGCTGGAGTCGGCCCTCAATGACCTCGAGCGCAACATCCGGGGTCAGGAGGCCAGGGCGGCCAGTGCCCGACAGGCCGCCGCCGCCGCCGCCGACGAGTTGCAGCGATCGAAGGCATCGGAGGCTCGGACGGCTGAGGCTCTCTCGACGCTCCGCTCGACCATGAAATCGGTTGCTGTCGACTCCTACATCCAGGGGCCGTCCCGCCAGATCACGCTGGTCACCGAGGCCACCTCCCTGTCCGACCTCTCGACCAAGCAGTACTTCTTGTCGGTGACGGCCAACAAGAGCGCCGACACCGCCGACGAGCTCCGAGCCACCACCGAGGATCTCGAGATCAAACGCCAGAGCGCCGAACGGGCTGCGACCAAAGCGTCGGCCCGCCGCAAGGCCATGGACGCCGACCTCCAGGGCTTGAAAGCGGCCGAGGACGCCAAGCAACGGGTGGCCGACTCGGTAGAGGCCCGCCTCGAACAGAGCCTGGCCGAGGTCGTTTCGCTCGACGCCATCGACCAGAAACTCGCCGGCCAGATCGCTGAGCGCCAGAGACGCCTCGCTGCAGCGGTGGCCGCCCGCCGGCGAACGACCTCCGATGCGCCTCGAGCCTCGCGGGCCTCGGCCCCGATCCGGACATCGGGGTCGATCTCGCTCACGACGGTGCGGGGCATCACCGTGGCTTCGGAGATCGCCGGCAATCTCGAAGCCCTCCTCGAGGCCGCTTCGGCCGACGGCTTCAACCTCTCTGGCGGGGGCTATCGAAGTTCCGACGGCCAGATCGCCGCCCGCCAGGCCAACTGCGGGACCAGCAACTATGCCATCTACGAGATGCCGGCTTCGTCCTGCAGCCCGCCCACCGCCAGACCGGGACAGTCGATGCACGAACAAGGCCTCGCCATTGACTTCACCTCCAACGGCTCGCTCATCCAGGGCCGGAGCAACCCCGCTTTCGGATGGCTGGCCCGCAACGCCGGCCGTTTCGGGCTCGCCAACCTTCCCCGCGAGCCCTGGCACTGGTCGACCAACGGCAACTAGCGCCGACCATCCGTGGCGTGCGATCAGACCGTAGAACCTCCGTGCGGCGACCCTTTCTCCGAGTGGCTCTCCGTTCTCGGCAGGTTGTAGTCGCAGGCATCGCTCTCTTCCTGGCCACGATCTCGACGGTGGTCGTCGGGGCCACCCCGGCGAGCGCTCACCCGCTCGGCAACTTCACCATCAACACGTCGGTGACGTTGACGGTCCGGGCGACGGCAATCGATGCCCGTCTCGTCGTCGACATGGCCGAGATTCCGGCGTTGCAGACCAAACAGCGACTCGACACCGACAAGGATCAGACGCCGTCGGCATCCGAGCAATCGGCGTATCGGTCGTCCACCTGCGAGGCGCTCGCCGGCGATCTCCATCTTCGACTCGACGGACGCGACACTCCCTTCGAGCCGACGACGTCCACTCTCGCTTTCCCTCCTGGACAGGCCGGCCTCACCACCCTCCGCCTCGAGTGCAAGTACCGCACGACCACGGTTCTCGACGGCGCCACGAAACTCTCCGTGCGCTCCAGCGCCTATGGCGATCGGGTCGGATGGCGGGAGATCGTCGTCGCCGGCGACCGCATGACCATCGTCGGCAGCAGTGTGCCGAGCAAGAGCCCGAGCGGCAACCTGACCGCCTATCCGTCAGCGAAGTTGCAGAGCCCGCTCCGCCAGGAATCGGCCACCGCCACCATCCGCCCCGGCGGTCCGGCACTCGACCGCGAACAGGGCCAGGGCCCGACGTCTCCGCTCCCCCGTGGTATCGATGCACCGACCCGAGCCTTCGCCTCCTTCGTCGGTCGCCAACAACTCGGGTTCGGCGTCGGCGCCATCGCCCTCGCCCTGTCGCTCGTACTCGGAGCCATCCACGCACTGGCCCCCGGTCACGGAAAGACCGTGATGGCCGCCTACCTCGTCGGACAGAAGGGCTCGCCCCGACAGGCCGCCGCTCTCGGCTTGACGGTGACCGCCACCCACACGCTCGGCGTCCTCGCCCTCGGCGTGGCCATCGCCGCCTCGAAGATCATCACGCCGGAGCGGCTCTATCCCTATCTCGGAATGATCAGCGGTCTGCTCCTCGCCGCCATCGGTCTCAACCTGCTCCGCAACGCCCGGCGCGCTCGCCAGTACGTGAGAAACGCCGAGCTCGCAGCCTCCGAGGCCCACCTCGACGACGCCTCCCACGACCATGACCACCCGCACGAGACCCATTCGGATCACAGCCACGATCACCCGCACGAGGCCCACTCAGACCACGGCCATGGCGAGCACCGGCACGACGATCACGCCCATGTCGAGCACGGCGACCTCACCCACGACGACCACGGAGGGCACCACCAGCATGGGGAGCGGGAGCACGCACCGGAACCGGTGCTCGTCTCGGCCGGTGCCGCCCATGGTGCCGCACAGCCGGCTGGACGCCGTCGCGCCCGGGGGATCGCCGCCGCCGTGCCCGCTCCGGACGCTGACGACTGGCATGCCCACGGCGGCAGCCTCCACCGCCACGCCCCCATTGCCGAGGGTCAGCCCCTCACCTGGTCGAGCCTTCTCGCTCTCGGCTTCGTCGGCGGGTTCCTCCCCAGCCCGTCGGCCGTCGTCGTCCTCCTCCGCGCCATCGCCCTGGGCCGGGCCTGGTTCGGTGTCCTCCTCGTCATCGCCTACGGACTTGGAATGGCCACCACGCTGATGGCCGCCGGCCTCCTGCTCGTGCGCGCTCGGGGGGCCCTCGAACGCCGCCTCCATCGGCTGCTCGACCGCAACGGCAGCCGGATCCTCAACACCGTGCTCCCATTCGGAACCGCCATCGTGATCATCGTCGTCGGCCTCGTGCTCGCCGGTCAGGGCGCCAACAGCATCGGCGGCTGACGGGCCTCAGCTGTCGTGTTGCCCTCGGCTCCGGGCCGATCAGGACTCCCGCCATCGCAGTCGGTCGAATTGTCAGGTAGACCGTCGATGTTCGTTTTCCGATTTCGAGGAGCAATTGCACATGCCGTCAGCGACCTACAGCCTTCCCGACCTCCCGTACGATCCCGGCGCCCTCGAGCCCCACATCTCGGCCCGGATCATGGAGCTCCATCACGACAAGCACCACGCCGCCTATGTGACGGGTGCCAACGCCGCCATCGACAAGCTCGAGGAGGCACGGTCGAAGAGTGAGTTCGCCACCCTCACGATGCTCGAGAAGAACCTGGCCTTCCACGTCTCCGGGCACGTGCTGCATTCCCTGTTCTGGACGAACCTCAGCCCCGACGGTGGCGGCGAGCCCGACGGCGCCTTGGGCACGGCACTCACCGAGCACTTCGGTGGCTACGCCGCCTTCCGCGCCCAGATGACCCAGGCGGCCGCCACGGTCCAGGGTTCGGGTTGGGCCATCGCCTCATGGGAGCCCCTCGCCGGTCGGATCGTCGTCCAGCAGGTCTACGACCACCAGGGCAACCATGGCCAGGGCACCGTTCCCCTGCTGGCCATCGACGCCTGGGAGCACGCCTTCTACCTGCAGTACGAGAACCGCAAGGCCGACTTCTTCGAGGCCATCTGGAACGTCATCAACTGGAACGACGTCTCCAGCCGCCTCCAGGCCGCCAAGGCAGCCACCGGCGCCTGACGGGTCGTCCCATCCGGACGACTGCGGCGGCAGACGGATGGCCCTCGGCCTCGTCATTTCTGTGCGTTTGGCGGCGATGATCGCCGCCAAACGCGCACAGATGGAAACCGCAAGAATCTCGTGAACTTCATCCCGCTCGACGCGACAGAAGGTCGCGCCGGCTCGATCACCTTCGCCTGGTGCGAGGCGCCGCGAATCTTGCTCGTGACGCCCCGCGGATACATCGGCCCACAACTCGTGCGTCGCGACCTGGCCATCGCGCGAGAGTTCGCGGTTCGCCAGAACCAACCGTGGTGGTATGTCGTCGACCCGACCCACGCCATCCCGAACCCGGCGAACATCATCTTCCTGCGCGCCGTTCGCGGACTGCCCAATGTTGCCGGATACCTGGTTGTCGCCCGCCGCCAGCCGATGCGGGCAATATCGCGGCTTCTCGTTGTCGTCGGCGGACCGAACGGCGTCGTGAAGTCACTCGATGCCGCACTCGCGATTGTCGGCGACGGACGTCGCTCCTAACGCCTCTGAGTCGCCAGCTTCCTCCGAACCGCTTGGCTAGTGACTGCCGGACAAGGAGTTGAGCACGGCAACCTCTGGGAAGGTCGCCGGCGCGCCGTAGCCGTGCTCGACCAGCCAGCGCGTCGACATCAGACTTCGCAACGACCAGTAGGCACGGATCACGTCGACGTCGACGTCGCCGCCATAGCCCGCGATGACGTCGTCGAGGTGCTCCTCGTGTGCGAGCGTGAGTGTGGCGAGGTCGTACATCGCATCGCCTTGGCCGCCCTCGGACCAGTCGACGACCCCACTCACCTCGTCATCGTCGACGAACACATGGACGATCTGCAGGTCACCGTGGATGAACACCGGCACCCACGGCCGCAGCGCCGCCTCAGCGACCCGACGATTGCGCTCGACGACGTCGACGGACACGACACCGTTGGCGATGAGCCAGTCGCACTCGGCGTCGAGCAGCGGTGGGAACTCCAGGGTGTCCCGACCGCTGCGAGCGGGCTGCTGCTGAGACTGGCTGCTGGGCCACGGCGGTGGCGGTGCGTCGTGCAGGGTGTGCACGGCCGCACCCGCCGCAATCCACGCCGCC
>JBKJLN010000333.1:0-4549 GCA_046596935.1 Acidimicrobiales bacterium | reverse complement strand
CGAGCGGGTACGCACCGAGGTCGACGGAGTACTGCCGATGCGTCAGGCGGGTCACATGCGCGACCAGATCGCGCTCGCTCACCTCGGCCAGCGGCAACGGGTCGTCGTTGCGATGCTCGTCGGGAATCAGTTCGTCGGCCGCCCACTCGGGAACCCCGGTCGAGCGGAACGACCACGCCTTGCGGCCCGGCGATGACAACTCGAAGACCGTCGGCTCTTCGTCGTGTCCCATCAACGGCGCGCTCGATGCCTTCCCACCGGCCTTATTCATGACTGCCTCCACGGCTTCGCCGGGGCCGGCAGGCCAATCGCTTCGCTCATCGGACCACCTTCTCCATCGTCTGCACGTAGCGATCGATCTCGTCGCGCGTGCGCTTCTCGGTCACGGCCACCAGGAGCCCGCCGCCGTAGTCGTCGCCGAGCGGAACTCCGGCCAGGAATCCCTCTTCGGCCATGCGCTCGACCACGACCTCGGGATCGACGGGCGTGCGGATCGCGAACTCGCGAAACGTCGGCGTCGCACCCGTGAGGGGCTCGACTCCGTCGATGCCGAGGAGCGCCTCTCGGGTGTAGCGCGTGCCGCGACCGCACCGCAGCGCCATCTCCCGCAAGCCGGTGGTGCCGAGCCAGGAGAGCTGGATGGCGCACACGACGGCGATCAGCGTCTGGTTGGTGCAGACGTTGGACGACGCCTTCTCCCGGCGAATGTCCTGTTCGCGCGTGCGCAGTGTCGTGACGTAGGCGCGACGCCCCTCGACGTCGACGGTCTCACCGACCAGTCGTCCCGGGAGGCGACGGACGTGCTCGGTACGGCAGGCGAACAGCCCGAGGTACGGGCCACCGAACGAGAGCGGCGTGCCGAAGGGTTGCCCCTCCCCCACCACCACGTCGGCCCCGTATGAACCTGGTGTCTTGAGGATGCCGGCGGCCACGGGGTCGAAGGCGACCAGCAGGAGCGCCCCCCGCTCCTTGGCGATGGTGGCTGCGGTGGCGATGTCGTCGAGGCAACCGAGGAAGTTGGGGTACTGCAACAAGAGCGCCCCCGGCTCCCCTTCGGTCGGCCACTTCGTGATGCCGTCGACGAGGGGCACGTCGACGAGGTCGTGGCCCGTGCCCACGGCGAAGGTGTCGAGCGTGCCCCGCCAGTTCGGGTGCACCCCGCGACTCACCCAGACCGTCGAGCGGCCGGTGGCGGCCACGGCGAGGTTCGCCGCTTCGACTGTCGCCGTGGCGCCGTCATAGAGGGAGGCGTTGGCGATCTCGACGCCGGTGAGGCGCGACAGCAGCGTCTGGTATTCGAACAGCGCCTGCAGCACCCCCTGGCTCACCTCGGGCTGGTACGGCGTGTACGCGGTGACGAACTCGCTCCGGAAGGCGAGCCGCTTGGTGGCCGACGCGATGTCGTGGTCGTAGGCGCCGGCGCCGGCGAAGCACGTCAGTTGGGTATTGCGCGCCGCCAGTCGCTCCATCTCGGACAGAGTGTCGAACTCGCTCAGGCCGTCGGGCAGGTCGAGGTGGCGACCGTCATCTCCGGCGGCCAGACGCAGCGCCTCGGGGATGGTCGAGAAGAGGTCGTCGAGCGACGACGCGCCGACGAAGTCGAGCATGGACGCCAACTCGGCGTCGGTATGGGGAACGTAGTGACCCAACGGTTCAGTCCTTCTCGGAGGGGGTGGCGGCGACGAACGGGAGCTTCACGACCTGACCGGGGAGACGCTTGCCTCGAGCCTCGATCTCGACGGCGGTACCGACACCCGCCGTCGGTGGGAGAAAGGCCAGAGCGATGCCCTGGCCGAGCACGGGCGAGAAGTTCCCCGAGGTCACCGATCCGGCGACGGCGCCGTCGATCAAAACGGGGTATCCCTCACGAGGTGGCTGGCGGCCTTCGACGAGAATGCCCCGCAACCGACGAGTGGGGCCGGCCTCCTTCTCCGCTGCCAGCGCCTCGCGACCACGAAACACCGGCTTGTCCCAACCGACCACCCAGCCGAGCCCGGCCTGGAGCGGCGTGATCCCGGCCCCGAGCTCATGACCGTGGAGGGGCAGCCCCGCTTCGAGGCGGAGGGTGTCACGAGCGCCAAGCCCTGCAGGGGTGACCCCGGCGTCGATCACTGCGTCCCAGAACTCGGTCGCAGCCTCCACCGGAACCGCGCACTCGACCCCGTCCTCGCCGGTGTACCCGGTTCCGGCGGCGACGACCGATGCTCCGCGCCATTCGAACCGGGTCACCGCAAAACGGCCCACCGCCGAGGCCTCGGGAGCGACGGGCGCAAGCAGCCGGCGGGCTGAAGGACCCTGCACCGCGACGATCGCCCGTTCGTCGGTGATGTCAGTGCCGCCGATGGCGTCGACCACTCGGGCGGTGTTCGATGCGTTCGGCATGACGTGGAAGATCTCGTCGTCGACCCACCACACGATGATGTCGTCGAGCACCGATGCGTCGGCCTCGTCGAGGAGGTGCGTGTACTGGGCTCGACCGGGTTGGATCCGGCGAAGGTCGTTGGTGAGTGCGCCCTGGAGGAGGTCGAAGGCGCCCGGCCCGACCACCGCCACCGTGCCGAGGTGGCTGACGTCGAAGGCCACGGCGCGGGTGCGGCAGGCTTGGTGTTCGGAGATCGTGCCCGCTTCGTAAGCCAGGGGCATGTCCCAGCCGCCGAACGGCACCATCTTGGCGCCGAGGGCCCGGTGGGCGGCGTCGAGGGGCGAGTGCGAGAGTGGCTCCTCGGTCTGCGTCACGGCGGGTCAGCCTACGAGGCGCGCCGGGCCAACCTCGTCCTCGAGCGGGAGGCTCAGCTGCCGGTGGCGAAGCGGGACGACACCGGCGTGGCGGTTGCGGCCGCCTTCTCCGCCTGCGCGTCCTCGAACGTGTGGATGGCGGCGTCGAGCTCCTCTTTCACGCTCGCGAGCGGGAGGATGTTGAGCACGCCCTGGCCTCCGCGCAGAAGGTCGACGATCTCCTCGCCCGAGCTGGCCAGCACCGACTCCGTTCCGGTGAGCACGAGATTGGCGGCGGCCACGTCCTCGCCCAGATTCTCCCGGAGGTAGCCGATGGCCCGGCGGGCCGAGCGGAGGGAGATGCCGGCGTCGAGGAGGCGCTTGATCACCTTCAGCTCGAGGAGGTCTCGGTAGGAGTAGCGCCGTTGGGTGCCGCTTCCCTTGGCCTCGGTGATCGAGGGGCGAAGCAGATCGGTGCGGGCCCAGTAGTCGAGCTGGCGGTACGTGATGCCGACGATGGAACACACCTGGGGACCGCGGAAACCTGCTTCGGGCATCGGGGAAGTGCCTTTCGGAGGAACTGACACCGACGTAGTTACGCCGGTGTAGGGAGGGTACGCGCCCGCCCCCCTTCCGTCAATCAGCTGGCGAAGTCCTCCGGGCGGATGTCCTCGATGAATCGCTGGAACTGCTCGATGACCTCATCCTGCTGGTCGTCGTCGGCGTCGTCCTCGGCCAAGACGTAGGCCTCGGCGTCGAGGAGCGCCTCCTCGGCATGGATCGGGGTACCGATGCGAACGGCCAGGGCAATGGCGTCGGACGGTCGGCTGGAGAGCACGTACCGGTGGCCGTCGCGGATCATGCGGATCTCGGCGTAGAAGATGGCGTCGACGAGCTCGGTGATGACGATCGCCTCGACCTCGACGCCGAGCGTGGTGAGCAGGTCCTTCAGCAGGTCGTGCGTCAGCGGCCGTGGCGGCTCGATGCCCTGGATCGCCCGAGCGATGGCCGTCGCCTCCTCGTGGCCGATGAGGATGGGCAGCGTCCGACCGGTCGAATCCCCGCTCGCGGCTTCCTTCAACAACACCACCGGCACGTTGTCGGGCATCTGCACTCGGATCGACGCCAACGTCATCTCGACCACACCGAGAGGCTACCCCGGTCGCTTGCGAATCAGCTTCAGCCTGTCGTGTGATCCTTCAGCGCGGTGCGCAACATGGCGGCCCGCAGCCCCTGTCCGAGCTTGCCCAACTCGACGAGCGTGTCGACGGCCTGGCGCCGGGCCCGGGGATTGCGTTGCTTCAGCATGGGCATCACCAGTTGCTCGAAGAACCCGGCTTCGCGCTCGGCCGCCGTCTTGTACATGCGGAGGTGGCGCGCTTCCACTCCGAAGCGCATGAACCCGGCAGCCAGGTTGGCAACGATGAGGGCCTCTTCATCGAAGTAGACCGTCCCCCCGACGGGACGGCCGGCCACGAGGCCGTAACGCTGGAGCTCGCCGAGCTCGACGGCGGTGAGCCCACAGGCCGTCGACAGCTCCTCGAGAGTCATGCTCACGCCGGTGTGCACCACCTGCAGCGGGTTGACCATGTCGGCGACCGGAGAGGGAATCGAGGGCGTCGGTCGCGTCGGTGTCATCGCCGGGATCGAACGCTCGCGCGTGCCCGCCTCGCTTCGGCCGTTGATCGACTCGCCCGGCGAGTTCTGGGTCGGAAGAGAAGCCGACGTCGACGCCATGGCGCCGGCCACATCGGCCGACTCCTCCGCCTCGTCGACACCGAGACGGCCCTTGATCACCTTGAGGGGGAGGTATTGCTCGCGCTGTTGGCGCAGG
>JBKJLN010000191.1:0-3045 GCA_046596935.1 Acidimicrobiales bacterium | reverse complement strand
GAGGCCAGCCGTCGCACCGGCGAGCTGGTCGACCGAGCCCGTCGGACCGTCGGCGAGCTACTCGGCGCCCCGCCCGAGGGCATCGTCTTCGGCGCCAACATGACGACGCTCACCATGGCCTTCACCCGGGCCGTGGCCCGAGACCTCGGGCCCAGCGATGAGGTGGTCTGCACGCGACTCGACCATGACGCCGAAGACGATGCCCTCGGGCGGGGCGCCGAGGAGCTCGCCGACGGTCCGGCGGGCTCGGTCGACCAGCTCGCCGGTGCGACGGCTGGCCTCGAAAGGACCACCGAGGTTGGCGGCGTCTCCATCCCGCAAGTGGGCGTGTATGGCCTCGACGGCTCGGTCGACCATCAGGGTTCCGGCCGGACCATCGAAGCGGGCTACACCCTTGACGGCCCCCGGAAACCGGGCACGGAGGGATGTCGGGTCGCTTCGCATGCCCGGCATTCTGGCGGAGGAGGTTCAGCTGGTCGGAGAACCTCGGGCTCGTTCGACGAGGATCCAGTCGCACAGCCCGCGACAGGCCTCGAGCTGAGCAGGCGGGACGAAGCCGCGCCGGTCGAAGTGAAGGCGCTGCCCGCACCCTCGGCAGTCGAAGACGTCGAGTGGTCGGACGACGATCGGCGGGTTCTCGGGCGAGGGTGGGCTGGTCACGACGTCTGCGGGTCTACCCGATCGGCCGCTAACGTCGTCGCATGCCTGCGGCGTCGGACCCCGGCTTCCTCGTGTTGCACGCGCTGCGAATCAAAGGGTTTGCGGGCGCGCCGGTCGTCTCGGCCCTGACCACGCTGTCGGAAGATGACGTCAACGCACAGCTCGACAAGGCCGCCGGCGCCGGATTCGCCACCCAGCGCGAGGGGCGCATTTCCGGCTGGGCCCTCACGTCGCAGGGCCGTGCCGAGCACGTGCGTCTGATCACCGCGGAACTCGATGATGCCGGCGTCCGCCAGTCCATCGACGCCGCCTATCGACGATTCCACGAGATCAACAACGACTTGCTCACCGTGTGCACCGATTGGCAGCTGCGGGAGGGCGCCCTCAACGACCACGAGGACGCGGCCTATGACGATGCCGTCGTGCAGCGGCTCGTGCAGGTCAACGCCAAGGTGCAGCCGATCTGCGGGGATCTCGGCGCCGCTCTCGTGCGCATGACCGCCTACGGCACTCGCTTCGCCGTCGCCCTCGAGCGGATCGAGGCGGGTGACCGCGACTGGTTCGCCAAGCCGATGATCGACTCGTATCACACGGTGTGGTTCGAGCTCCACGAAGACCTGCTGGTCACCCTCGGCATCGAACGTTCCAAGGAGAGCAGTCAGTGAGCGCACCGAAGAGCGGACGTTTCGGATCGACGTTGACGGCGATGATCACGCCGTTCGACAGCGACGGCCGCCTCGATGTCGACGGCGCCGTGATCTTGGCCCGCCACCTGGTGGCCCACGGAAACGACGGGCTGGTGTTGGCGGGCACGACCGGTGAGAGCCCGGTCCTCACCGACCAGGAGAAAACCGATCTGTGGCGCGCCGTCGCTGGAGCCGTCACCGTGCCGGTCATCGCCGGCAGCGGCACGTATGACACTGCCCACTCGATCGAGCTGACCAAAGCGGCCGAGGCCTGCGGCGTCGCCGGCATCCTCGCCGTCTGCCCGTATTACAACCGGCCTTCGCAGGCCGGCATCGAAGCCCACTTCCGGGCCATTGCCGGCGCCACGTCTCTCCCGGTGATGCTCTATGACATCCCCATTCGTGCGGGTCGCCGGATCGGGGCCGATGTCCTCCTGCGCCTAGCCGCAGACGTCGAGAATGTGGTCGCCGTAAAGGATGCAGGCAACGACGTTGTTGCGGCTGCGCGGCTGGTAGCAGCGGCCCCCCAGGGTTTCGAGCTCTACAGCGGGGACGACGTCTTGACGTTGCCGTTGCTGGCGATCGGAGCCGTCGGTGTCGTCAGCGTGGCTGCGCACTGGGTCGGCGAGCAGATCTCCGAAATGGTCGCCGCCTTCCTCGGCGGAGATCCGGTCCTGGCCCGGCAGATCAACGCCCGGCTGCTCGACGCGGTGGCGTTCCAGTCCTCGGACGAGACCCCGAATCCGGTGCCGGCGAAGGCCATGCTGCGCGAGCTGGGGCTGCCGGCGGGGGAGTGCCGCCTGCCCCACGTCGAGCCGCCGGAGTCCGACTTGGCGTCTCGCGCCCGGGCGATCATCGACGCGCTCGGCCTCGCCGGTGCCTGATCCGGTCCGCATCACCTTCCTCGGCGGCCTCGGCGAGATCGGCCGCAACTGCGCCGTGCTCGAGGTCGAGAATCGACTCCTGATCCTCGACTGCGGGCTGATGTTCCCGGAGGAGACGATGCCGGGCGTCGACCTCGTCCTGCCCGACTTCACCTTCCTGCGCGAGAACGCCGAGCGCATCGAGGGCTGTGTACTCACCCACGGCCACGAAGACCACGTCGGCGCACTTTCGTATCTGCTGCGGGATCTCTCCTTCCCCATCTACGGCTCGGCCCTGACCCTGGGTCTCGCTCGTAGTCGGATCGAAGAAGGTGGTCTGCTCAAGAAGACCGAGCTCATCACCGTGGCCGACGGCGAGCGCCGCAAGATCGGTCCGTTCGACGTGGAGTTCATCCCTGTCACGCACAGTGTGCCTCACGCCCACGCGATCGTGATTCATACGCCCCAGGGCGTGATCGTGCACTCCGGTGACTTCAAGCTCGACCTCACCCCGGTCGACGGCCGGCGCACCGATCTGGCTCGCCTCGGCGCGCTTTCGTCCACTGAGGGCGTGCGCTTGCTGCTGGCCGACAGCACCAACAGCGAGGAAGCCGGACACGCACCCAGCGAGAAGTCGGTCGGGGCCGTCCTGCGGGCGATCTTCGCCGAGCAGACCGGCCGCCGGATCATCACGGCCAGCTTCGCCAGCCATCTGCACCGGATCCAGCAGATCGCCGACGCGGCGATGGCCGACGGTCGCAAGATCGCCACGCTCGGGTTGAGCATGAAGAAGAATATCCGTCTCGGTCGTGAGCTGAAGGTGCTCGACATTCCCG
>JBKJLN010000280.1:0-2714 GCA_046596935.1 Acidimicrobiales bacterium | reverse complement strand
ACCTTGTGGCGCCGCGAGAGATCGGCGGTGCGCTCGCTGGCTTCGTCCTTCACCAGCGGTCGCAGTCCTGCCCACGTTCCCACGACGTCGTCGACGGTGAGCGGAGAGGTGACGAAGAGGTTGATGGCGTTGAGGATGTAGTCGACATCGTCGGCCGTGCACTCGGGATGTTCTCGGTCGCCGATGTAATCGGTGTCGGTCGTGCCGAGGTAGGTGTGGTCGCCCCAGGGCACGACGAAGATCGAGCGGCGATCCTTCGGGACGGGGACGACGGCGGCGATGTCGCAGGGCAACTTGGTTCGAGGGACCGTGATGTGGACGCCTTTGGCGGGACGGATCGAGTCGGGATGCTGGGCCTCGGCCATCGCCCGCACGTCGTCGGCCCAGACGCCGGTGGCGTTCACCACTGACGACGCCCGAACCGTCGAACCGTCGGCCAGGCGAGCACCGGTGACCTTGCCCGTGGCGTCCTTCGTCAGTTCGGCGACCGGGGAGTAGTTCGCGACCACCGCGCCCAGATCGACGGCAGTGCGCAAAAGGGCGAGGGTGAGGCGGGCATCGTCGGCCTGGGCGTCGTAATACAGGAAGGCCGCCGCCAGCAGGTCGGTGTTCAGCGTCGGCATGTGGGCCAGCGCTTCCTCGCGTGACACCTTCTGGTGCCGCTTGCCGATGCGCACCCCGCCGGTGAGGTCGTAGAGCCAAAGCGCCGTCCGGTAGGCCTTGGCCACGGTCTTGTTGACGGCGCCGCCCTTCCCGAAGAGCGGGATGAGGAAGGGCAACGGGCGCACGAGGTGGGGGGCATTGTCGAGGAGGCGCTGGCGCTCGGCCAGGTTCTCGTAGACGAGCCGGTACTCCTTCTGTTGGAGGTACCGAAGGCCGCCGTGCACCAACTTCGACGACTTCGACGACGTGCCCGAAGCGAAGTCGTGGCGCTCGACCAACGCCGTCCGGAGACCCCGGGAGGCGGCGTCGACGGCGACGCCGGCGCCCGTGATCCCGCCGCCGATGACCAGCACGTCGAACGAGTCGTTGGCCAGGCGTTCGAGAGCGGAATCGCGGCTGAAGGCGTGTCGGGCGGAGGCGCTCATGGCGGATCGAGACTACCGCCGGGCCAAACGCAATCCCTCGCCCGACCTCCAGTTCGGCCCATCCCGGCCGATATCCCCTCATGGTGGGATCGAGAGGGTCGGCGTGATCTGCGAGCGGTGCGGCCGCCTTCTCAACCGAGCCACAGGACGCTGCGTCTGCGACGACTACGGCGGCAATGCACCACCACCCATCGCCACGACCCACCCCCTCTCGGACACGACGGCGTCCCCTTCGGAGTCGGAGGCGGCGGCCCCTTCGCTGGTTTCGGCGCCGTCGCAGGTCGGCGCTCCAGCACCGTTGACCAAGGCCGAGGCGATGGCGCTGCTCGACTTCAGCAACAACCCCGTCCGTCTGCCTCCGCGGCCAATGGTGTCGGCTCCTCCCGAGGAACCGACCCCGCCACCCCGCTTGCCAGGCGCCCCGCTAGGAGCACTTCGGATGGCAAAGTCGAATGGGGCCAAGGTCGATCTGGTGATCTACGAAGGCTGCGTGGTCCTCGCCTCGAGGGGGGCGCCGGAGAATCTGACGGCCACCCAACTCGTTGCGCAGCATTCGGCGAGTCGGATGATCGAGGACGCCACCGTGGTGGACGTCGTCGTCCGAGAAGATGCGCTCAGTGGCGGTGCCACGCTTGCTCTTCGCAACGGCGACACCCTCGCGCTCACCTGGCCCGGACGGCGCAATCGGGGCGTGAGCGCCGAGAACCTGTTTGCCGACGCCTTTCCTCGCAAGGTCGACCAAGGCTCGAGCCCGGTCACCGCCCGGACCGTCAAGGCCATGGCGGTGCTCGGAGGTCTGGGATTGTTGGTCGTCGCCGCGTGGATCGGCGTCTCGACACTGTTGGCCAAGGACACGCCACCCCCGCCGCCCCCGGCGCCAGCCGTGACCGTTCCTCCGGCAGAGCAAGCGGCCCGGGCCGAACTGGAGGGCGCCTGCGGGATGTGGACGTCCTTCGCGCAAGGCCTGGCGGCCGGCGATCGGCCCGACCCGGCCAGACTCCGTCCGTTGGTGGATGCGCTGAAGCCCCGCCTCGACGCCGCGACGAGCGCGGTTGCCGCATACGGACCCGCCCGAGACGAGGCGGCGTACCTCCAGGATTACGTCCGACGCCCCGCCGACGCCATCGCTCGCGAGTCCTCGGGCCGGGTGACGTACGCGGTGTCGACGATCTCGGCGGCCTGTGCCCGAGCGGCCGCTCCTCCTTCCTCGTAATCTGCCGGGTCATGGGCACCCACAACGTTCGTCCCGCGACGCTCGACGACGTCCCCGCATTGGCCGGCGTGCTCGGTCGGGCGTTCTCCAACGACCCCTGTATGGCGTGGGTGTTCCGCGACCCCGACCGCCGAACCGCCAACCTGGAGTTCCTCTTTCGGGATGGGCTCGAGCAGGTGTTCCTCCCGCTCGGTGGGTCGTACACGACGGAGGATCTCGCCGGTTGCGCCCTATGGTCGCCTCCTGGCCACTGGAAGACGCCGGACGAGGTGATCGAAGCGATGGCCCCGGCCATGGCCGAGCAGTTCGGTGCCGACGATCTCGGGCGCCTCCCCACCTTTTTGGGGCTCAGCGAGGAGCACCATCCCGACGACGTCGACCACTGGTACCTCGGGGTGCTGGGAGCCGACCTC
>JBKJLN010000161.1:0-4840 GCA_046596935.1 Acidimicrobiales bacterium | reverse complement strand
GCCTGCCTCGGCCGCGCTCATCATGGCGTCGCTGTAACTGGCGCCGTGGCTCGCCGCCCAGTTGTCGATGCGGCCGAGGCTGGTGTCACCGACCCCACGCTTCGGGACGTTGACGATGCGCTTCAGCGAAACTTCGTCGGCGGGGTTCGTGACCGCCCGCAGGTACGCCAGCAGATCTTTGATCTCCCTGCGGTCGTAGAACTGGGTGCCCCCGACGACTTTGTACGGAACCCCGCGTCGAGCGAGCTCTTCCTCCACCGCCCGGCTCTGCGCATTGGTGCGGTAGAAGATGGCAACGTCGCCCCATCGGTAGTGCTCGGCGTCGTGCAGGCGCCCGATCTCGTGGACGACCCACGTGGCTTCGTCCCGCTCGTCCTCGGCGTGATAGCGGCTGATGACCTCGCCGCCGACCTGCTCGGTCCACAACGCTTTCGGCTTGCGCATGGCGTTGTTGGCGATGACGGCATTGGCGGCGTCGAGAATGGTCTGCGTCGACCGGTAGTTCTGCTCGAGCACCACGACGTGGGCGTCTGGAAACGCATTCTCGAACTCGAGGATGTTGCGGATGTCGGCGCCTCGAAATTTATAGATCGAGTTGTGCACGAGCATGCCGCCGGCCACGTAGGTGTGCGTCGGCGAGACTTCCAGGTCGTAGACGGGGCCGTCGTAGAACTCCCGGTCGACCGAGGTGACGACATCCTCGACGTACTCCCCCTCCCGCTCTACCAACACCCTCATTCCTGGATGGAGGTGTCCCAGTGGGACGAACGCATACGCCTTGCGATCGATCATGGCTCGGTGGCGAATTTCGAGTCCGGCCAGATCGGCCAACTGACGAGCCAGCGCCATTGCCTGGCCGTAGTCCTTGCGCGAGGTCTCGACCCGCCATCCATCGTTCTTGCTACGCCGGACCGTCCACGCCGAATTCGTCCGAACCAGATCGACGAGGTCCTCACGGGTCGACGACCACTGCACCCGGTGATACGGGCCGACGGACGAGCGACGGTCGCCGTACATCGTGAAATTCAGAGAACGTCGGCGGTAGCCGTTCTGGGGGCGATGGTGCGGAAATTCCGGGTGGAGATCGTGGTCGAGCATCAAGGCCTTCGCCGCCGTGTCGGTGTCGATGCTGTCGAACAGTCGCGCCAACCACGACTCATCCATCGTGAGATTGCGACCGACTCCGTGGAAGAGGGCCGTCGGCATTCCGTAGGTAGCCGCGAACCAGGCCTCCCAGTACCCGGCTTCAGCCCGGCTGTCGCAGACCTTCAGGATCCAAATTTCGTCCGCGTGCTCTTGATTCACCCGAACCCGGAACCCCGGGCTCTCGGCCCCTCGGCTATCCGAGCGGACCGACTTGGAGAGCCCGACCCGCCATCCCCGGCCGATGCGATGCATCAGGTAGACGACCCACTGGTCGGCCGGCAGTGTTGGATCGGCGAGAACGATGTGATGGGGCGTTCCGCGTAGCTCGGTCAACGCCGTCTGGACCGTGACCATGCGTCCGATGAAGTGACCTTGCTTGATCGCCTCGACCGTTCCCGCAACTGCTTCGCGTCCGCCGATCGATCCGAGCACCTTGTCGCCGACGACGATGTCGCCGATCGCCTTCTGGCCATCGAGTGTCGCCACTGCAACCTCGGGAGGAAAGCACTGATCGCTGTCACCCACGATGCAGACGTTGCGATGCTCCTTGGCGAGGAGGATCACCATCTCGTTCTGAGCGGCGTTCGTGTCCTGGTACTCGTCGACGAGGAGGTGCTTGAACCGGGTCTGATAGTGAGCCAACACCTCGGGGCATTGGCGGAAGAGCTCGACCGTCTGCACGAGGAGGTCGTCGAAGTCCATGGCGTTCGCAGCCCGCAAACGCGACTGATACTCCCGATAGACGTCAGCGATGCGCTTCTCGTAGATGGTGCGGGCCCGCTCGGCGTAGGAGTCGACGCCGACGAGGTCGTTCTTGGCCTGGCTGATGATGGCGTGGACCGCGCGAGGCGGGAACTTCTTGGCGTCGACGTTCAGGTCGCGGAGCACGTAGCCGGTGAGGCGAACGGCGTCGGCCTGGTCGTAGATCGTGAAGCTCGAGCGGTAGCCGAGGTGGTGCGCATCGCGACGGAGGATGCGCACGCAGGCCGAGTGGAAGGTCGAGACCCACATCTTCTCGGCCACCGGCCCGACGAGTGCAGCCACCCGGTGCTTCATCTCGTCGGCGGCCTTGTTGGTGAAGGTGATGGCCAGGATCTCGAACGGGCTCACTCCCCGCTCGGCGATGAGGTGAGCGATGCGGGTCGTGAGGACCTTGGTCTTGCCCGAGCCGGCGCCGGCGATGATGAGCAGCGGCCCATCCGTATGCGTCGCCGCCTCCCGCTGGACGGGGTTCAGCCCGCCGAGGTGATCCTCCCCGAAAGGCCCGCTGCCGTCGGGATCGAACGCGGCGGCCACCCCTCCAAACTACAGCCTGGGGATTTCCTCGGCCCCGGGCTCAGCCACCGCTCGACCAGTTGATGGCAGGCGGGCGAACGGCGGCGCAGAGTGGGCCACCCTTGGCGTCGGTGAGCGAGAGGTATGCCTCCAGGCTGCCCGTCTTCGGCGTGACGAGGCCCTGCGGGAGGGCGGCGAGCATGAGCTTGGCCCGGCGGAACATCGTGAACTTTCCCTGAGGATCGACGTCTCCCCAGGAGAGGTAGAAGAACCGGTCGCCGGGCTTGCCGTGGACGAAGGGACTGCGAAAGTCGATCGTTCCATCCTCCTGCTCGCGTAAGACGATGCCGAAGGAGAACTTCACGCTCGGGTCATCGGCGGGCTGGATCTGCACGACCTCCTGGCCGCGCTGGACGCCGATGTGGACGCTGGCGTATTCGCCGAACGTCCGACCCGGGAGCCGCTCGCCCACGATGCGGATATTGAGCATCGTCACGGTAGAACCAGTCGCAGACGAAGTCTCCCCCAAGCCTGGTTCATCCGCCTGTCGGCTGGCTCACGATCCGCACGGTCCATGGGCCCCCCGCCTTCACCTCGAGCTTGAATTTGCCCTCTTCGCTGACGAAGGTCGTGCCGTCACTCTTGCCATCGCTGGCAGTGACGACCGTTCCTCGCGACGTTCCATCTTCTTGCAGAAGTGTCGCATCGAACGGTTTTCCCGCAGCGACGGTCCACCGCAGCTCCCAGTTGGCCGCCACGGAGAAGACCTTGGTGGTGTCGGCGCCCGTTCCCTCAAACGACGCGACCTCTGATGTGGTGCCGCCACCGGGGGCGGATTCGGTGGAGCTCGTCGTGGGCTGCGACGCCCGTGTCGCCTCACCGTTATCGTCATCGTACGTCAGGAACAACGCCACTGCGAGGACTACGACCACGAGCGTAAGTACGGCGAGGACCCGCCCGAATCGCCCTCTCGGGCGGGCGGCTGAACCATCCGGTAACCCCACGTGATCATCCGGTTCAGGAATTGTCATGGAACGACGTTACGTGGTCGTATCAACGAAGCCGCCTGAACGCTTCGGAAGCCGCACCAACGCAGGAGAAGGCGAGCCAATTGCCTCGCCTTCCCCGCGTCCGCCCGCCAAATTCGTCAGTTGATGACGACGGCCGAACCGCCGGACCCGCTGACCGGCTGTTGCACCGTCCGCCAAGATTTCGTGGCGGAGTCAAGAGCCCAGTTGTTCGAGTAAAACAGTGAGCTGTCCTTCGACGACAGGACGGTAAAGCCGATCGTGTCGTCACCCGCTTGGCTGGTGCAAGGAGCGGTAAGGCAACCCTCGTGCGCGTCCACACGCAGCGTCACATTCCCCTCGACGCTAGTGAGCACGCCGTCGAGGACCTTGTAGACGCTGGCCTTCGTGTATACGGTCACGTCCTTCGGAGCCGTGCTTCCTGCCGGGATCGGGGCAAACCCGAGCGACGTTATCGAGTTCGACTTCACGTAATACGTGCCGTCCGACCGCTCCAAGACGAGCTGGATCTGACCCTGCGGGGAAGACCCGCCCTTGTTGTACTTCAGGCCCATGCTGTACGACGCCGTGCGAGCGTCGCCGTACTTGCCGGCGGCCGTAGACAGCTTTGCCACCGTGACACCGCCTTGCGTCGAGTTGGCGGTCGCCGGGATGATCGCCGTGATCTTCGGGTGAGCCGCCTCATACTCGATCGACCCGACTGCGGCCATCCCACCGTGCGCAGAGTCGAGCTGCTGGAGGTTCTTGAAGTCGCCGGTGAGCTTGACCTCGATCAGATAATTCTGCGCCCCGTTTTGGCCGGTGCTCAGCGTGACGATCGTGTTGGCCGTGCCGGTGGAGCCGTCGCTGTTAGCGACGGGAGCCACCTTGACGCCGGTTGCGAGCACCTTGCCGGACAGCAGGTCCGTAAAGGTAACGGTCGCGTCGCTCACGACACCGGGGGCACCCGAGCCGTCGCTGTCACTCACGCTCGCACTCAGCGCCGCCTGCGTTGTCGTGCTGCTGCTGCCCGACGTGTAGAAGACCGTTTGACCGATGTAGGCCACCCGCCCCTCGCGGGGAGTGATCCTCAGGTAGGCGCCGACAAATGTGATTGCGTAGTTAGGACCGGCGGTCAGCGTGCCCTGCCGGATCGCGTACGGACCACCAGCAACCGTCTCACCGGCCACCCGGGTCAGCGACCCACTGAATGTCTCACCGGCCACTAGGCCGCCCGAAGTGACCTTGTATGTCAGATCCGGATTCGTCCCGCCAAAGATCTTTGTCTTGGCGTCGGCCGTGATCGTGAGCGACCGCTGGCTGATCACGCCGGTCGTGTCGTCCACGAACGTGATCGCATAGTTCGAACCCGTGAAGCCCGTCGTGGACACCGACCCCGACGCCACCAGCGT